>CAIYNH010000942.1 GCA_903927495.1 uncultured beta proteobacterium | reverse complement strand
TGTCGGCCTGGGTTGGGGTGATGGTTTGGTTCGCCGGGGTTTTATCGCTAAGCGTGGTCGGTTACGCGGCTTTCCAGTTGGGGATTTTGTTGCCGGTGCCTGCTTTCGCTGCGGCCAGCGCATTGGTGTCGCTGGGGGTGATTGCCTGGCGGCTCAGCGGCGAGGAGCGTGAGCGTGCCAGACTGCGTCAGATGTTTGGTCGATATGTTTCGAATCAGGTGGTGGATGCGTTGCTGGCTTCTGGCAATCGTCCTGAGTTGGGGGGCACCTCCCAGACCATGACTGTGCTGTTTGCCGATATTCGGAATTTCACAACCTTTAGCGAACTGCTCAGTGCGCGCGAGGTGGTAGAGTTGCTGAATACTTATTTTGAACGGGCTTGCGCGGTGATGTTGGCGCAGGGCGGTAGCATCGACAAATTCATTGGCGATGCCATCATGGTTGAATTTGGTTCACCTTTGCCATTGGCGGATCATGCCCTCCGAGGTGTTCGAGCAGGACTTGCCCTGCGTGCTGTGGTTGATGATTTCAGTGATTGGGTGGTGAAGCGCTTTCCCGGGCGCAATTTGCCAGCGTTTGCAGTGGGAATAGGACTGCACAGTGGTGAAGCTGTGATTGGCAACATTGGCTCCGCAACGCGTATGGAATTTACCGCCATTGGCGACACGGTGAACCTGGCCTCCAGGGTAGAAGGGTTGACCAAGGTGATGGGTTGTGCCATTCTGGCCACCGAGGCCACTGTGCTGGCGGCCGGCGATGTGTTGGTCTGTGGCCGCTCTGAAGTTATGCCGGTCAAGGGTCGCGCGGCTACTGTTAAAGTGTTTGAGGTGTTGGGCATCACAACTGGAGAAAAATAATGGGCAAATCAATATGGGTTGGGTTGGCGATGGTGATCTTGGCGGCTGGCGCTGGTGCCGGCGAGGTTGGAATCGTGACCGCATTGTCTGGCAGCGTCAACCTGCAAGACAGCATAGAGCCAAGTAGGGAAATCAAGTCCTTTATCAAGTTGCGCGAAAGTGATCGACTGACTTTGGCGGAAAACACCCGCATGCAGATTGTGTTTTTTCAAAATGGCCAACAAGAAACGTGGCAAGGTGCCGGGGTGCTGGAGGTGGGCGGCTCATCGAGCAAACTTCTCAAAGGAAGTCCGCAACTGGAACTGAAAACACTCCCTGCCATTTTGGTGAAGCAATTGACCAAGACTCCGTCACCTGAGCGAGTCAAGGCCGGCATGATCCGGGTTCGCTCAATGCACGCCGAGGGTGCCATAGACGCGCTTCAGAATACCTATGCCGATTTGCGGCAGCAAGCGGCCCTGAATGACCGCAGTCCGGAGCTCTATTTGTTGGCGAGCTATTTTGAATTGCGTGAATTTGACAAGATTACCGACATGCTGAGCCAATTGACCAAAGCCAACCCTCAGGATGATGAAATCACGAAGCTCGTGGCACTCTATTCCCAAGCCATTGCGGCAGTCAAAAGCCCGCCGCAATAGCCAGAAGCTGCCGAGCTTGTAGGCGAAACGGGCCTGCATCTATACGGTGAACTGAGATGTTTAACCTTCTTCAACACAAAACTTTGGCGCGAGCGCATGATGCATCCATGAAAAAAATTATTCTTTTAGGCGGTACCGGCTTTGTTGGTGCCCATGTGTGTGAAAAGCTAATCCGCCAGGGATGGCGGGTCACTCTGCTGACGCGCCGGCGCTCAAACGCCATGCAAGTCCAGCATTTGCCTGGGCTGAACATACAAGAGCTTGATGTGCATGATGAAGCAGCGCTGGTGCGGGTGGTCGCCGGCCACGACGCGCTTGTCAATTTGGTGGCAGTGTTGCACGGCACGCAAACCGTTTTTGAGCATGTGCATGTGGCATTGCCGAAGAAAATTGCTCACGCATGCCTGGTGACGGGTGTCAGGCAGGTGGTGCATGTGAGTGCCTTGGGGGCTGATTCACTTCAGCCTGAATCAGCGCCGTCCATGTATCTGCGCACCAAAGGCGAAGGTGAAGCGGTATTGATCCAGGCCGCCTTAGGGGCGGGTGCTGATGTGCACGTGCAGGATGGTTTTGATTTGAGCATTTTGCGGCCCAGCGTTATTTTTGGTGCTGAAGATAAATTTTTGAATCTTTTTGCCAAACTGCAGCAAGTGGTGCCGGTCATGCTTCTGGCTGGCGCAGCCGCAAAATTTCAACCGGTGTGGGTGCAAGATGTGGCAAGTGCCGTGGTCTGTTGCCTGGCCGGTGGAAATGCTCTGCCATCGCCGCGCGTTATAGAAGCGTTTGGTCCGGATGTGTTTACCCTGAAAGAGTTGGTCAGGCTGGCGGCTGAGTTGAGTGGTGTAGCCGGTGGTTTGGGGCGTCCGGTGATACCTTTGCCTGAATGGGCAGGCCGTCTACAAGCCACACTGATGAGCCTTGCTCCGGGTTCGCCGCTCATGAGCCCGGACAACCTGGATTCGATGAAGGTGGCTAACGTGGCAACTGGCAAATTGCC
>CAIYNH010000941.1 GCA_903927495.1 uncultured beta proteobacterium | reverse complement strand
CTGGAAGGCTGCCTTGGGTTACGCGGAGGATGAGGTTAGCAACAGCACTGACGAGTGGGAGTTGCGCCTGCACCCAGAGGATCGTGCCGAGGCACTGACCGCACTGCAAAGTTGTTTGGCCGGCAAGACCGACTATTATCTGAGTGAAAACCGGGTCCGTTGCAAGGACGGCAGTTACAAATGGATGCTCGAGCGCGGTCGGGTGGTGAATCGCGATGCCAAAGGTGCGCCACTGCGCATGATTGGCATTGACACCGACATTACCGGGCGCAAACTGGCCGAAGAAAAGCTGCAACTGGCCTCAAATGTATTCACCTTTGCCCGCGAAGGCATTGCTATCACCGATGCCGATGGCACCATACTGGAAATCAACAATGCATTCAGCTTGATCACTGGGTATAGACGCGAGGAGGTGATTGGCCGTAACCCAAGCATGCTGAACTCTGGCCGCCAAGACAAAGCTTTTTACACGGCGATGTACCAGGACTTAAAGACCAAAGACCATTGGTATGGGGAAGTCTGGAACCGTCGCAAAGACGGCGAGGTGTATGCGGAGATGCTGACCATCAGCTCCGTACGTGACGCGCATAACCACATCAAAAGTTATGTTTCGATGTTTTTTGACATCACCGCGATCAAAGAGCACCAAAGGCAGCTCGAGCATATTGCCCATTACGACGCGCTCACCGGGCTGCCAAACCGTGTGCTGTTGGCTGACCGTCTGCATCAGGCAATGGCGCATGCGCAGCGGCGTGAGCAGTTGCTGGCCGTGGCTTATCTCGATCTCGATGGCTTCAAGCTAATTAACGATACCCATGGTCATCAGGCGGGCGACCAATTGCTGATTGCGGTGGCAACCAGCATGAAGCAGGCGCTGCGCGAGGGGGATACCCTGGCCCGCCTGGGTGGTGACGAATTTGTCGCGGTTCTGGCTGATCTGTCGGGTGCCGGTGACAGTGCCAAGACTCTGACGCGCTTGTTGGCTGCAGCTGCCAAACCGGTGCAATTTGGTAACTACAACCTGCAGGTGTCGGCAAGTTTGGGCGTGACGTTTTTCCCCCAGGCAGAAGGTGTGGATGCCGACCAATTGCTGCGCCAGGCCGATCAGGCCATGTACCAGGCCAAGGTCTCTGGCAAGAACCGGTATCACCTTTTTGATGCCGAACAGGATCGTAGTGTGCGCGGTCACCATGAAAGCGTTGAAGGTATCCGCCATGCACTGGAGCAAGGTGAATTTGTACTTTATTACCAACCAAAGGTCAATTTACGCACGGGCACGGTCATGGGTGTTGAGGCCTTGATACGCTGGCAACACCCTGTCAAGGGGTTACTCGCTCCGGCACAATTTTTACCCGTGATTGAAGAACATGCTTTGGCCATTCGTATGGGTGAATGGGTCATTGACGCCGCGCTGGTCCAACTGACAAACTGGCAGGCCCTCGGGCTGACTCTGCCAATTAGCGTGAACGTTGGTGCACGCCAATTGCAGCAGGAACATTTTGTTCAGCGCTTGTGTGACTTGTTGGCCATGCATCCTTTGGTCGCTCCGTCAATGCTGGAACTCGAAGTGTTGGAAACCAGTGCCCTGGCTGATATGGAGCGCACCTCGCGCGTGATGAAAGCCTGTGCCAAGCTCGGTGTGAATTTTGCGCTGGATGATTTTGGCACCGGTTACTCCTCGCTGACCTATCTGAAGCATTTGCCGGTCACCTTGATTAAGATTGATCAGAGTTTTGTGCGCGATATGCTGGATGACCCCGATGACTTGGCGATTCTGCAAGGGGTCATCAGCCTGGCAAGTGCTTTCAAGCGTCAGGTGATTGCCGAAGGCATGGAAACGCTGGCCCACGGAACGCGCTTATTGCTTCTGGGTTGCGAGTTGGCACAGGGCTATGGCATTGCGCGGCCCATGCCGGGAGGAGAAATCGCTGACTGGGTCGCCCATTGGCGACCAGATCCGGCTTGGGGCGATACCGGACTGTGAGGGTTCGCGCGAGCGTTCGCAAATTACCGGGGTTGTGAGAGAAATACCGATTTACTCCATGCTCAGCTTACGTGAGACGCTACTCTTTTTGAGGTACAAATCACCAGTCTTCTTTAACAGCCAGAATGGCATCCTGCCCCGCCGCAGCCTGCGCTGCTAGCCAGGCTGTGAGGGTTCCGGCGGTCACTACCGCCAGACACAGGGCCAGCAATTTGAGCCATGGAAGCATCAGCTCCATAGTCCAGTGAAAACTTTGTGGATTCACCACGTGCACCAGTACCACTGACACCACCAGGCCCAAAGCCAGCCCGGCTAAAGCACCCAGCGTGGTCCAGGCCATGCCTTCCAGCGCGACCACCGTCAAGATTTGCTGTCGCGTAAGTCCCAGGTGCGACAGCAGGCCGAATTCTTTGCGCCGTGCCAGTACCTGGGCGCTAAAGCTCGCCGCCACGCCAAAGAGTCCAATCGCTATCGCCACCGCCTGCAGCCAGTAGGTGACCGCAAAGCTGCGGTCAAAAATGCGTAGAGAGGTGGCGCGGATCTGGCTGGGGGTTCCAAATTCCATTGACTCACCGGTGCCGGCGTTCATCTGCATGGCCAGATCACGCAGCGATTGTTGAATCTGAACTGTGTCTGCGGGGTTGTCCAGCCACAGCGCCAAATCGTTGGCACGGTGGTCCCCGGTGAGACTCTTAAAAACTGCCTGGTCGATGGCGATGGTGCCGTTTTGGCGGGCATAGTCACGCCATACACCTGCTACAAAAAAGCTAGCGTCTTGTGCTTGTCCAGCTTGTTTCAGCGTCACAAATGATTTGTTAAGTTGGGCAAACAGCTGACCCACTTGCGCACCATGCAAATCGAGCATCGCCTCACTCACATAAATGCCAATCTGCCCGCTTGGCACAGTCAGAGCCTGACCCACCAGGGGTAGTTTTTTTGTCGGATCGCTCAGGTCGCGGGCGATCAGTGCCACCGTTGGCAGACTCGGATTGAGCAGCAGCGCCAACTGCCGCTGCGCCTGCAGTTGCTTGACCCCCTTCAGGGCGGCTGCTGCCTTGACGAACTCCGGGCTGAAGTACACAGTGTCGCTGGCACCTAGGTTGCCGGCGCTGCGCACATACAAATCAGCGGGCAGGACCCGATCCAGCCATTGCGTCACCGAGTCCCGAAAACTCGCCACCATCACGGTCAGGGCCACGGCCAGACTCAGCGAAGCCACGACACCGCTGACGGCCACTGCTGCCGTTTCGCGTTGGTGTCGGGCCCGGGCCACTGCCAGCAGCGGCAAGGTTTGACGCTCCACCAGAGGTGCGACACGCTCAAGCAGCAGGCCAATCAGCCAGGGCAGGGCGGTGATGCCACCCACCAGCAGCAAGGCGACCGAAAGGTAGGCTGCAATGGGGATGCCAATAACGGCTGGAGCGCTTGTCAGCATTGCACCAGAAGCTATCAAAATTAAACTGACCCAGTGCTTGTGAGGTGGACTCGCCAAGCTGCCCAAACCTTTCAAAGTTTGTGCTGGCGGCAAGGCTTGCGCGGCACGGGCCGGCCACCAGCCGCCCACCAGCGCTGCGGCAACTCCCATACAAGCGTAGATCCAAGCAGCCCAGCCACTCCATTGCAGTTTGGGTGCAGTACCGGCAAAAAAACCACCGCCCAGATCACCGCCAAGCAGTTCTAAGGCCAGGCTTGCCAAAGCCGTACCCAAGGCAATGCCGGCTGCGCTTCCCAAAACGCCCAGAAAAAGCGACTCCCACAGTACCAGCGTCAAGCGCTTGCGCCCGCTCAGGCCGAGCACCCCGAGTAGCGCAAACTGCTGGGCCCGTTTGGCTACGCTCAAAGACAAGACCGAGAACACTAAAAACGCCCCGGTGAACAGGGCAATGAAGGCCAGCACGGTGAGGTTGACGCGGTAAGCGCGTGACAGGTTGTCGATCTGAGACTGAGCATCGCCCGGTACTGTCACCGCAACATCGGCCGGCCAATCAGACGCATTTTGCAAATTCTTGACAAAGTCGTCGCGATTGGCACCAGTTTTGAGGCGCAGGTCGATGCGGCTCAACTGACCTTGTTTACCAAATAATTCCTGTGCAGCTCCAATATCCATCACTGCCAACGCCCGACCGGTGGCGCGCACCGTACCGGCGACTTTGACGGGTAGCAGACCGAGGCCGCTTTGCAGATGCAATTCAGCTGGCGTTGTCGATACCTGCCCTATGCCCTTGGGAATGTCTTGGGTTTGCCGGAGAGGCGTGTTGTGCAACAGTTGTTGCGCCGCCGGGTTCAAAAATACCTGGCCTGGTGCAAAAAGGGCATCACGTTGGGTCTGGTTTTGCCCATTACCCTGCGTTTGCAAAGGCATTAGATCAGGAGCTACAAAGGCCACCACCAGCGCGTCAACGCCGACCACTTGGAGGCTGCGTTTGCCCTCAGAGGTCACCGCATAGGTGCCGACTTCCAGCACCGGCGAGGCCAGCGCCACTTGCGGCAGATGTGCCACGCGGGCAAATATGTTCTCGTCGAACCGGCCCTGCACTGCGCGCAGTTCCAGATCCGGCTGCCCCCCTACCGAGCGTGCAGCTTGAGTGAACTCGTCAAGTGCCGAAGCGTTGATCAAGTGCACCGAAAACGCCAGCG
>CAIYNH010000940.1 GCA_903927495.1 uncultured beta proteobacterium | reverse complement strand
TAAAGGCGGGCCGTGTCGGCACCGTATTTCTCGATCAGATCCTGCGGATCGACACCAGTGTTTTTCGACTTGGACATGGTGCCAATGCCTTCGTAGTCGATGGCGGTGCCCACTGACAAATCGCCGACGGCGTTTTTGAGCCTAGCACCGATCACTTTGCCGGCCGCATCAAACACATGCTCTACGTCTGCTGGCCAGAAGTAGTCTTTGCCACCCTTCTCACCCTTGCGCGAATAAATGTGGTTCAACACCATGCCTTGAGTCAGCAGTTTGGTGAAGGGTTCATCGATCTTGACCAGTCCCAGGTCGCGCATCACCTTGGTCCAGAAGCGCGCGTAGAGCAGGTGCAGGATGGCATGCTCGATGCCACCAATGTACTGGTCCATCGGCATCCAGTAGTCAGCGCCCTCGGCCACCATTTTTTCGCTGTTGGTTGGGTCACAGTAGCGCATGAAATACCATGAACTATCGACAAAAGTGTCCATGGTGTCGGTTTCGCGTCGAGCAGGCTGGCCGCAAACCGGGCAGGTGACACCGGCGTGAAAACCTTCGTGCTTGACCAGCGGATTACCCGAACCATCGGGAATACAGTCTTGTGGCAGCACCACCGGCAGGTCTTTCTCAGGTACCGCAACCGCACCGTGTTCAGCGCAATGAATGATCGGGATCGGTGTACCCCAGTAGCGCTGGCGGCTCACGCCCCAGTCGCGCAGGCGCCAGGTGACTTTCTTTTCACCCAAGCCAAGGGCGACCAGATCAGTGGCGACAGCATCGACGCAGGCCTTGAACGTCAAGCCATCGTATTTGCCTGAGTTAATGGCGATGCCAGCACCTTTTTCAGCGTACCAGTCCTGCCAAACCAAGGTATCAAACACCATGGACCCCACGCCTACCACCGGCACGATCGATAATTCATATTTCAGGGCAAAGGCAAAGTCCCGTTCGTCATGTGCAGGCACGCCCATCACGGCACCGTCACCGTAACTCATCAGCACATAGTTGCCGACCCAGACTTCAACCTTGGCACCTGTCAATGGATGGGTGACAAACAGCCCTGTGGCCATGCCTTTTTTCTCCTGGGTCGCCAATTCAGCCTCGGTGGTACCGCCCTGAGCACACTCCTGAATGAACGAGGCCAGCGCCGGGTTAGTCTGAGCGGCATGACTGGCCAGGGCATGTTCAGCGGCAACGGCACAAAACGTCACGCCCATGATGGTATCGACCCGAGTCGTGAACACATACATCCGACCAGCGCCAATCGGGATGCCGTTGGCATCACAAATGTCATGGGTAAAGGCAAAGCGCACGCCCTCACTCTTGCCGATCCAGTTCTCCTGCATCAGTTTGACGCGCTCAGGCCAGCCGGGCATCTTGTCACCCGTGACATTGGCCAGCAATTCTTCAGCGTAGTCGGTGATCTTCAGGTAATAACCTGGAATTTCACGCTTTTCCACCACCGCACCGGTGCGCCAGCCTTTGCCGTCAATCACCTGCTCGTTGGCCAGCACGGTTTGATCAACAGGATCCCAATTGACGACCTGGGTCTTACGGTAGGCAATGCCTTTTTCCAGCATCTTCAGAAACAGCCACTGATTCCACTTGTAATACTCGGGTGTGCAGGTCGCGACTTCACGGCTCCAGTCGATGGCCAGGCCCATGGCCTGCATCTGCAGCTTCATGTAAGCGATGTTCTCAAAGGTCCACTTGGCCGGTGGCACACCGTTTTTCAGTGCGGCATTTTCGGCCGGTAGGCCAAAGGCATCCCAACCCATGGGCATCAACACGTTGAAGGCGTTCATGCGCAGATAGCGCGTGAGCATGTCGTTGATGGTGTAGTTGCGCACATGACCCATGTGCAGTTTGCCACTGGGATACGGCAGCATGGAGCAGGCGTAAAACTTCTTCCTGGGTTTACCCAGAGAATCACGTGCGTCTTCGGTTACACGGTAGGCATCGATGGCACTCCAATGGGATTGGGCAGCGGCCTCGATCTCGAGATGGTTGTATTTGTCTTGCATGGCGGTCCAGAAGCGCGGCAAACGTGGCCGCTGTGACTTGAAATAAGGGTCGATTTTAAGGTTTACCAGCCGGTGCGGTGGCCGCTGCAACAGGCAACGGGGAATCACTGGTGTCGGCGACAAAACCAATCCGGTTCAAGCCGGCTTTTTGGGCGATCCCCATCACTTCCACAATGCGGCCATAAGGAACCGTTTTATCGGCCCGCAATTGCACTTCAGTGTCGGGGTTAGCTTTGGCAGACAGTGCCAATTGGCGAACCAATTCATCCAGAGTCAAGGCTTGATCCTGAACGTATGTCTGGCCGGCAGCATCGACCACCACGACCACAGCTGTGGCTGTGGCATCAGACTTGGCTGCATCAGTTTTGGGTAAATCAAGCTTGATTGAACTTGCCAGCAAGGGCGCTGTGATGATAAAAATGACCACCAGCACCAGCATCACGTCGATCAACGGCGTCATGTTAATGTCACTCATGGGCTGCTGGCCCGTGCTGCGCTCAAGTCGACCAAAGGTCATGCTTTGTTCACCATCTGGATCAAATCTTGACCACCGCACTGCCCAGCAACTCGCGCAGATCGCGGGCAAAGCCGTCCAACTCGGCTTCTATGCGTGACACCGAGCGCCCCAGCACGTTGTAGGCCAATACTGCAGGAATCGCCACGATCAAACCTGCGGCGGTCATGATCAACGACTCACCCACCGGACCCGATATTTTCTCGATGGTGACCTGGCCAGCGCTGGCTATCCCAATCAAGGCGTGATAAATACCCCAGACAGTGCCCAACAAGCCGACAAACGGCGCGGTGGCACCTACGGTGGCCAACAGCACTTGACCATGCTGGAGTTTGCTGAGAGCCGCGTGCAGTGCGTTGCGCAAAACACGGGTGAGTTGCGTTGAGCGCTCACCGCACCCCGCCAAGCTTCCATTTGTTTCAATTTTTGTAGCTTCGACCAAAGGCAGGACAAGCGACTCACGGTCAAACGATGTGATTTTTTGAATGGCCTGCGGCACCGATTCCGATTGCCAAAAAGCCGCTATCGACCTCGCCACATCCAGACTGGCACGCTGCAGCAGCCAGGATTTCCACAAAATCACCACCCAACTACTGACCGACATCAGCAGTAACAACAGCGCTACGCCTCGCGTGAGAGCGTCACCCTGCCAAAAAAGCTGCGCCAGATTCATGCCAAGTTGAGCACATCAAACATGTCAAACAGACCAGATTTTTGAGAACTCAAGAAACGCACAGCGCGCAGGCTGCCCTGCGCATACGTGACCCGACTTGACGATTTGTGGATGATTTCGATGCGTTCGCCAGTGCCAGCAAACAGAACAGTGTGGTCACCCACAATGTCGCCGCCCCGGATAGTGGCAAAACCGATGCTTGATGGGTCACGCTCACCAGTCACGCCTTCGCGCGCATACACCGCACAGTCTTTCAGGTCCCGCCCCAGGGCACTGGCAATGACCTCACCCATTTTCAGTGCAGTACCCGAAGGCGCATCGACTTTGTGGCGATGATGGGCTTCAATGATTTCAATGTCATAACCCGTATTCAGCGCTTTGGCAGCCATCTCCAGCAGTTTGAGCGTCACATTCACGCCGACGCTCATGTTAGGTGCCATGACGATGGCGATGTCTTTGGCCGCTTCGGCAATTTCCTGTTTTTGTGCGTCGCTAAAACCAGTGGTGCCAATCACCATATTCACACCCAGTGCCCGGCACACCTGCAAGTGCGCCAGCGTGCCTTCAGGGCGGGTGAAATCAATCAACACATCGGCATCTTTGAGTCCGGTAGCCAAATCGACCGTGATCGTGATCCCGCTGCTGTGACCCAGAAAAGCAGCAGGGTCCTGGCCCAGAGCGGCACTGCCCAGCATGTCCAGAGCGCCGGTCAACCGGCAATCAGCAGCAGCGCTGACTGCCTCAATCAGCATGCGACCCATGCGCCCGGAGGCACCGGTCACGCCAACACGGTGAATTTGTTGCTCAGTCATGGTCAGGAAATTAACGCGCTACAGGCTCCAGCGGCGGATAACTGGCAGGCAGAGGGGGCATGGTTTTGATCTCGGGTACTTTGGCCGGTACCACATCTGCTTTTAGACTTTCGGCTGACATTTCCAGAACAGGAACAACGCCAGCCTTGCGGCCAGAGTCCAGGGACGCCACAAACTCGGCCTCAGTGGGCAGAGCATCTGCCTCGATGCGGAGCAGCACGTCATCCTTGAAAAAAACCGAAACACGACGCGCCTGCGGTGCCAGGCCCTGACGCTTGAAAGTAAAAACGTAGTCCCAACGCTCAGCATGAAAGACGCTGGTGAGCAGGGCGGTACCCAGAATATCGCGCACTTGAACCCGACTCATTCCCTCTTTCAGGACTGCTGCTTGCTCGCGTGAGACAAAGTTGCCTTGAACGATGTCGATTTTGTAAGGTGTCACGACGCTGACCATACGCACACTGGCTTGGTCCAGACTGCTGCAACCAGTCAGAACGAGCGCCAGCGCGCCGAACAAACTCCAGCAGATACGACGAACAAGAGAATGGATCATGGGCAAATCAGTTGGCTAGTGAACGCCGGATTGTACTGGCGCAAAACCGAGTGCAGGTGGCATGGTTAATTGGATTCATTCATCGCCTTGCGGTGACGCTCGACAAATTCCTTGTAAGTATCGACACCACGAATCTGCAAAATAGTGTTTCTGACGGCCGCTTCCACCAGCACCGCAATATTGCGCCCCGCCACCACCTGAATCACGACCTTACGGACCGGCACACCCAGAACGTCCTGAGTCAATGGTTCGTAGGGAATCCGTTCATAGTCGCGCTCCAGCGTTTCGCGGCGTACCAGGTGCACGATCAGTTGAACGCGTTTTTTGCGCCGGACCGCGGTCTCGCCAAAAATGCAGCGAATATCGAGCAGACCGATACCTCGCACTTCCAGCAAGTTAAGCAGCAACTCGGGGCAGCGCCCTTCTATGGTGTCCTGATTGATGCGGTACAGATCGACTGCATCGTCAGCCACCAGGCCATTGCCGCGTGAAATCAGCTCAAGGCCCAACTCACTTTTGCCCAGACCCGATTCGCCAGTAATCAGAACACCAAGACCCAGGATGTCCATGAAGACACCGTGCATGGTGCAGCGCTCGGCAAAATGCTTGGACAAATAGGCCCGCAACACGTCGATCACAAAGGCAGACGAGCCTTCCGTAGCGAACATCGGAATCTGGGCACGTTCGCACATGGAAAGCAGGGCATCGGGCGCAACTTTTCCATCGCATAGCACCAGCACCGGTGGCTCCAGCGTGACAATGCGCGAGATTCGTCGCGAACAATCGTCTGCTGTGGCGTTGGTCAAATAGGCGACTTCGCGCTCGCCCAGGATTTGGACACGGTAAGGGTGGATGTAATTGAGGTATCCCACCAAGTCAGCGCCAGAGCGCGCGGCAGTCACTGCAATTTCGTCAAAACGCCTTTCTGAGGCACCCAGACCTGCCACCCACTCCCAGCGCAGGCTGGCGCGAAAGGCTTCGAACAACACATCTGCGCTGATGACATTGGGCTTCACAGCTAGTACTCCGGCCGAAGGCGTTGAAGGTTAAACAGCCGACCGATTCAGGCTGACTGCCAATTGGCAATGAGTTGATGCAATTGGCTGGCATCGGTACAGGTGGAGAGCTTGTCGCGCAGCGGCGCGTCGCTCAGCATTTCAGCAATTTCCGAGAGAATTTCAAGGTGCTTCTGGGTTGCTGCTTCAGGAACCAGCAAGAATATCATCAATCCGACCGCTTGTTCATCTGGAGCTTCAAATCCGATCGGCTGCGCCAACTGAAAAACAGCTGCCATCGGTGATTTAAGCCCCTTGATACGACCATGCGGAATGGCCACTCCATGCCCGAGACCGGTGGAGCCCAACCGCTCTCTGGAAAACAAACTATCGGTCACCAGCGCACGACTCAAGCCATGCAGATTCTCGAAAAGCAAGCCAGCTTCCTCAAAAGCTCTTTTTTTGCTGGAGACGTCCACTTGGACCAGCACTTGTTCGGCGGAAAGAATTGAGGCGAGTCGGTTCATGGTTTTCGGCGGATTATGCGCCCAAGGTAATTTGGCACAAAAAAAGCCGCTCGCACTTTGCGGGCGGCTCCTGCGAGTTTAAATTACATCAGCCGCTTGGCAGCATCATGATGATGCGCTTGCAAGCGATCTTTGTGGCGAACCACCTGGCGATCGAGCTTATCGACCAGTTCATCAACGGCCGCATACAAATCTGAGTGAGCACTTTCTGCAAACAATTCAATACCCTTGATGTGAATATTGCACTCTGCTTTCTGCCGACGCTCTTTCTCCTTTTGGTTCTCCAGGGTCAGCAACACTTTGACATCCACAACCTGGTCAAAATGCCGTTTGATGCGATCTAGTTTGGTTGTTACGTAACTGCGCAAGGCCGGGGTAACTTCCAAATGGTGACCGCTGATCGTCAAGTTCATACAAAGCCTCCTAAAGCTTCTTGGGTTGAATGTTCCCGACAAAATGTCGGCAACTTGGAAAAATATCTTGATACGTTGGACCCACTATGCGCCGGCTTGCCAGCAAATGCAATGTTTATTCGTTATTCAATGCAACATTGCAGGGCTTCAATCCACCATGCCAAGCGCAAAGTATCGCACGATGCGATAATTCAAAAGGAAAATGCTCAATTTCCTGTGAACCCCAACGCCCGCATTCGCCCTGAACCTAGCCAGAGACTAACGCACACCGGGCTGATCCCACATGAGTGAATTAGCAAGATTATCAAAAGGACAAAAAGCTTTGGAAACCTGCCATAGTCGGTAGCTTTCAACTCCCAAAACTGCATCAGGGGTTGAAAGCCTTAACCCATTCTCCGTTCGATGCGTTACCTATTTTGGGAGTGAGCCCATGCTCAATATCTTTACCCTCGCCAATGGTCGGCTGTTTCAGGAAGAAATCGAATCGCTGGAAGAACTCTCGCGCTTCCAACCGATTTGGGTCGATCTGGAATCACCCACGCTGGAAGAGAAACGCTGGGTCAAACAGTATTTTGGCCTGTCTATTCCTGAGGATGCGATGGATGAAGACATCGAAGAGTCAGCCCGTTTCTACCAGGAAGACAACGGCGAATTGCACATTCGCAGTGACTTTCTTGTCGCTGACAACGATCAGCCGCACACAGTTCGCGTTGCATTCATTCTGAATATGGAAAATGATGCCCTGAAAAGCCGTGGCGTGCTGTTCTCAATTCACGATGAAGACATTCCGGTTTTTCGGCTATTGCGAATGCGGGCACGGCGAGCCCCAGGTCTGATTGAAGATGCCAAGGAGGTCTTGCTCAAGCTCTTCGATGCCGATGCCGAATACTCTGCCGACACCTTGGAAGGCATTTACGACGAAGTGGAAGAAGTCAGCAAAAAAGTGCTTTCTGGGGATATGACCGATGCCCTGGCCGGCGAGGTG
>CAIYNH010000939.1 GCA_903927495.1 uncultured beta proteobacterium | reverse complement strand
TTTCAAAAAACTGCTGAACCTGCTGTTTCGGTATTGCTCATCTGCTCCGGGGCGGGGCAGATCAGGGTTCAGTCGTTTGTGATTCGGACTGGAACCGGCAAACTTTAGCCGGTGGTGGGTTTAGCTGTTTTTGCGAGAAGCAATGCGGCTTTGAGCTTGACCACATTGGTGTCGAGTCGCGGCTTGAGGTTCCTGAAAGTCTTACAATTCTGCAAATACTAAAGATATTGTTTAGAAATTACAGATATGTTGCCGCGACACCTTCAAAACCATTTGCAGACCTTGCTCACACATTTTCCCTGCGTTGTTCTGACCGGGGTACGGCAGTGTGGAAAGACCACATTACTCGGGGCACTGACCGGCACATGGCAGCACTTTGACATGGAAAACTCGGCCGACCGGCAACAACTGCTGGCCGATCCGGATCTGTTCCTGCGCCTGCATCCAAATCAGGTGGTGATTGATGAAGCGCAACTGGCCCCGCCTTTGTTTGCCGCTTTGCGCGTCGCGATCGATCGGGACCGCCAACGCAAGGGCCGCTTCTTGCTGTCGGGCTCAAGTTCGCCAGAGCTGGTGAAACAAATTTCGGAAAGCCTGGCCGGGCGCGTTGCCCGTGTCGAGCTCGGCCCATTGAGCCTGTCGGAGGCTTGGCAGTTGCCAGCATCACCGCTGTACGCCTTGCTCGGCGCAGGTGCTCCAGCGGCTGACATTTATGGCGCAGCCCAAGGACGACTGACAGCGTCACAGGTCAGAGACTACTGGTTTGCCGGGGGTTACCCCGAGCCCTGGACACACGCCAGCGAAGAGTTCCGCAGCCTGTGGCACCGCAATTACATCGACAGCTACTTGCTGCGCGACATCAGCGCCCTGTTTCCAAACCTGAACCGCGATCGATTTCGCCAGTTCATCAACCTGCTGAGCCAACACTCGGGCAGCATCCTGAACAACGCCGACATCTCACGCACACTTGGCGTGAGCGAACCCACGGTGCGCGACTGGCTCAGCATTGCGCACGCCACCTTCCTGTGGCGACACATTCCGGCCTGGGACCGCTCTATTGCCAAACAACTGGTCAAGCACCCTAAGGGATTTCTGCGCGACAGCGGTCTGCTTCACCGCCTGCTGCGCATCCCGGACGCAACGCTGCTTGCCACGCACCCGGTAGCAGGCAAATCGTGGGAAGGCATGGTGGTAGAAACCTTGCTGCGCAGCTTCGAGAGCGCGGGCATCCGGGTCGAACCGTTTCACTATCGCACACGCGGAGGGGCAGAGATTGACCTGATTCTGGAAGGCTCGTTTGGCAACTACAAACTCTTGCCCATTGAGATCAAACTCACGACACAGGCCGACAAACGCGCGCTGCGTTCGATCTCGGAATTTGTCGCCACGCACGACTGCCCGCTGGGCCTGGTGATCACCAACGATGAGCGCCCTCGCTGGCTGGCCGATCGCATTCTGGCAATGCCAGCAGCCAGCCTTTGAGCCGCCTCTAGACTTTCTCGACTGCCGCGCTGCGCTCGCAGTGACGAGACCACAGTTCATGGCCCCTATCCAGTTTCGACCAGGCAAACTTACTTATTGGTGTACATCGCCATCAGGCCGGCAAAAGTACTGGTGAGCCCGGTCTGCGTGTTCTTGATCTGGCCGACCATGCTGTCCATGGCAGCAAACTGCTTGGTGTAGCGGTCCAGCAGACGGGTCATGCGGTCTTCCAGGGCGGTAAGGTCGTCCTGGTACTTGGTGATGCGTGCAGTGGCGTTGGCGCTTTCGGTGGTCAGCGTGCCGCTGCTGCCCATCATGGTGGTCAGCGACTTGCTCGCGTCACCTGCAATGCCCGCGTTAACCGTGCTATAGGCGCTTTGGTTTTCCTGGTTGCCCGAGAGTAGCGTTACCGTATTGGCGAAGTTGAAGTTAAGCGCAAGATCCAGAGTAACGGAGTTGGTGGTGAGCTTGCCGGTTTTGTCGATTTCAATGCCAATGTCGCGCAATGCGCTCAAGGTGCCAGATGAGGCCTTGGTGGACGAGTCGTCTGTCACCATGGCGCGAATCTGGTCGCGAATCGCACGAACGCTGGAGTTTCCCACCAGGGTTGCTCCATAGGTGTCCAATGTCGATTTGGGGTTGGTGACCTCGTCGAGCAAACTGTTAGCGTCGTTATAGGCAGTTACCAGCGCCAGTACCTTGGTCTTGGCTGCACTGGTGTCGTTGGCCAGATTGAGACTTGCAGGTGTTCCGGTAACGGTCGTGATGCCGTTGCTCGTAGTTGCGGTGCCATTGGCGGCAATCAAGTTAAGCGTCACCCCGGCGATCGCACCACTCACGGCATTGCTGCTGCTGGAGATATCGAGCCCATCGACCTTGAGCACTGCGTCCGCT
>CAIYNH010000938.1 GCA_903927495.1 uncultured beta proteobacterium | reverse complement strand
TTTGCCACCCAGTCCCTGAGCGATTTGTCGCGCAGTGGCATTGCCGATGTGATTTTTGAATCCTGCCCGTCAAAAATCTTGTTGCCAAACCCGCAGGCCCAGACCGAAGCCTTGAGCGGACTGTACCAAGCGATTGGACTCAACCGTCGGCAAATCCAGATCGTCAGCAACGCCGTGCCAAAACGCCAGTATTACCACCTGCACCCGGACGGTTCCCGCGTTTTTGAATTGGGATTAACAGCGCCTGAAATGGCATTTGTAGGTGCCAGTGGACGCGAAGATTTGACGCGGATTCGGCATCTGCAAAAGATTGATGCACGCACCTGGCCGTCTGCCTGGCTGCGTGAACGTGGCCAGTTCGATGCCGCCCGTTTATGGGATAGCTATTGACTGTGACAGGTCAGCAAAAGAGCGCCTGGCCCGATGCTCGCACAGGCTTCCCCTGTGACACCACGGTTTTACTGGTTGTTTGATCGTGGGAGGGCCACCTTTAATCGTTTACTTGCGTGCGGCCGGTATGGGGCTACAGCACTCAAAGAAGGGAATCCCATGAAGCTCAAAAAACTGCTTTCCAGCGCCGCAGCGGCAGTTGCTTTTGCGTCAGTGCCATCAGCTCATGCTGCAGGTGGCGGGTTTGTGGGCGCAATGGAAGCCACACAGTGGCTGAACAACGCCGAGTTGGTCAATGTCTACACCAGCAATCTGGAACAGCTGCAGCAGCAAATCCAGATGTACCAAAACATGTACCAGAACACGCTTGGCATTCCGATTCAGGCGTGGAGCGGCATTGCGGGACGTTTGACGTCCTTGGTCAGCACGATTCAAAACACTCAAGGCATCGTGAACGCCACCGTGAATTCCATCACCGACATGCAAACGACCTACGGCAATGGCAACCTGCTCTCGAACCAGCAGCAAAATCTGATGAACTGGAACAAGGGCTTAAACAACCAGATTGGCGCGGCATTGCAGCAACTGGGCTACAACGCCAATAATTTCTCGACCACGCAAAGTGCCTTGCAGCAGATTCAGGCTGCATCACAATCCGCGACCGGTCGATTGCAGGCGATTCAGGCGGGCAATCAAATCGCCGGCATCATGGTCAATGAGACCCAAGCCCTGCACGGCACCATCATTGCGGCGGAACAGGCACGATTGAATGCGGTCGCCAAACACGAAAACGAGAAGTATCAGGACGAAATCCTGTACCGCAATTTCTTTCGCAACCACTCTGGCAAATACTGAGCGGAGCGTCGGTGATGCGTGCAACGCTTTTCCTGCTGCTGTTCGGTATCGCGCCGTTGGCGAATGCCGCGGGCATGATGGACACGCTGGTCAGTCAAGTTCAAGGCGCATCCGGTGGCTGGATGTCGAGTGCCTTGGGCTATGCCAAAACCTTGTTCTTTGGCTTGGCTGCGATTGAATTCGCCTGGTCAGCCATTCAGCTCACACTCAAGAAATCAGAGCTTTCCGAGATCATGGTCGGGACCTTGTTCAAGGTCATGTCCCTGTCATTTTTTGCCATGGTGCTGATCAAGGCGCCCGAGTGGATTCCCGCCATCATCAATTCATTTAAGGCTGCTGGTGCTGGTGTGGGTGGTACGTCGGTTTTGTCGCCATCGGCGGTGTTTGACCAAGGTCTGCAAGTGGCCGCCAGCCTGATGCAGTTCTCCAACGACGCAGCACCCAGTACCGGCGGCATGATCATCAACACCTTGACCAATTCCGGTCAGGGTCTTGGCAAATTCATGTTGAGCTCGATCATTGTTGGCGTTGCATCGGTGTTCATCATTCTTGGTTACGGCCTAATTGCTGTTCAACTGCTGATCACGTTGGTCGAGTCGTATTTGATCATTGGTGGGGGTGCGTTGATGCTGGGATTTTCCGGCTCGCGCTGGACGCACAATTTGTCTGAAAAATATTTTGGCTACGCGATTTCCATTGGCGTCAAGCTGTTCACCATCTACTTGATCATTGGTTTTGGTGAGAGCTTCACCCAGGCGCTGAAAGACACCATTGCGGCTGCCTACGCGACGCATCCGGAAGGTCCCAGTTTTGGTGACTATTTGGGCGTGGGGGGCGCATCGCTGTTTTATGGTGTGACTGGCTACATGGCACCGGGCCTGGCGGGGTCGATGCTCAATGGCACGGTGGCCATGTCTCTGCAAAGCGCTGGCACTGCGGCTGGCATGGTGGGTGGCGCGCCGGTGGCGGCGGGACTTGCTGCAAGTGCGGCTGGTGCGCGCGCCCTGGGGCTTGCGGGCGGTGCCATGGGTGCGTTGATGCCCGTTCAAAGAGCTGCGGGTGCCATTGGTGGCTCTTCTGCTGGCGTCGGATTTGGTGGTGGCATCAGTGGCATGGTCAACCCCGTCAACCCTTTTCAACCCAGTGCGAACGCGAGCAGCGGTGGCCAGGGCGTACCCGGTGGTTTGGGCGCTGCAGTCCAGAGCGGCATGGCTGGCAATTCGGGTGGCGGCACTGGCAGTCACCTCGGTGCATCTTCACCCTCCCCCTCGCCGCCTCCTTCTGACAGTCCTGTGGGTTGGCAAGGCTTGAACGCGGGTAGTCAAAGTTTTGGCCAGACCCAAGCTCCCGGTTTTGTTGATGCGCGTTTTGATCCTTTTGCGAGTCCACGTGATGGCGGCTCCGGCAAAAGCCAGCCAACCAGCAACGAAACCGGTGGCATGCCTGCCAATTCATTCGATGCAAAGTCTGCCCAACAACGATTTGAGGCTGACTACAAGCAAGAACCAAGTGGCGTGGCAGACAAGCTCAACAGTTTTTCAAAGCGTTTGCAATACGCTGCGGATCGCAGGAAGCCGCATTGGGTGAGTGATGGACATGTAGGTCACGCGCCAGGCTTGCGCATGGGGCTCGATTCTTGAGGAATCACCATGGATTCACTGCAAAAGATTGAGAACTACATCGTTGCCCGAGGCTGCGAAATTCACAAAGTCAAAGACCATTTGGTCGAATTTCGTCTGCCCGGTGAAACCAGTCGAACGCCCGGTGGCCGACTGTCCCTGGCACGGGACGGTACTTTGAAAATGTGGCATCGCTTCTCAGAAAAAGGACTTGCAGCGGGTGAGCCTTGGCTTCCCGCAGGCGACATCCCGATTGGAGACAAATCGACTCCGGCGCTCCGGACACATGTCGACCAGCTGACCATGCACCAAGAACTGGCGGCACTGAACAAAGTGCCCAAATTTTTGTCTGTACCAGGGCAACTGCGCTCGTATGACCCGGAACAACTGTGGCGAGCGGCTGATGCGTCCTTGCAGGCGGCTGGTTTGATTCCGTCGCGCTTGCACGGACGTTACTGCGATGGCTCGGATCAAAAACCAG
>CAIYNH010000937.1 GCA_903927495.1 uncultured beta proteobacterium | reverse complement strand
CGCAAGTCAATAATGGGCACAATCACGCCGCGCAGATTGACCACCCCCAAAACGTGCCTCAACGTGTTGGCAATGCGGGTGGGGGGCTCGAAGGAGCGAATTTCCTGAACCCGCAGGATGTCGATTCCATATTCCTCTTCGCCGAGCTTAAAAGCCAGGAACTCGCGAATGCTGGCCACGACCGTGCTTATGGCTGTGCCAGGGCCGCCCAGCGCTGAGTTGGCAGGTGTTTCTGATAAGTTACGCATCGAGAGTGCCTTGGTTGGAATGAATCAATGAATCTTGCGCGGCGTGCTGGCGGACTACTTCCAGCAGCGCCTTGGTGTCGGTGAATTTGTCAAAGAACCAATTGGCACCAAGCTCCAAGCAGCGCTTTCGAAAAGCGTCATGGGCATGAACGGTGTGCATAGCAATCAACGCCATGGGAGCGAGTTGCTTGAGTGGCTCGATAATGTTCATGCCCAAACCGTCGGGCAAGCTCATATCCAGAATTACCAGCGTTGGGGGAGCCTTCCTAGCGCTGTCCAACGCTTGGCCCAGCGTGGCAGCTTCGTGGATGTCTGTGATGCCCGCAACAGTGGTGAGCAAGGCACGCAGGCTGGTGCGAATCTGCTGCGAGTCATCAACGATCAACAAAAGGATAGCCATGTGTTGATCTTGCCCAAACTGCGAGGCACGCGCTATCGGGCCGGGCTGATTTTGTTGTCGGTGTGGACTGACACAGTGTAGGGCGTGCCCTACACTCTCAACGTAAACTGGCGGAGCTGTATTTATCTTGCTTTTGGTGGCATTGCCAGAGCTCCCAGTTGCACACTTCAGCCCAGCAAGTCGTGCTGCATGGCGTAGCGCATCAATTCGGCCATGCTGGCAAGTTTCAGTTTCTCCAGCAGCCGCGCCTTGTGGGTGCTGACGGTTTTGCCGCTTATATCGAGTTGCGCAGCAATGTCATTGACACCTAAGCCGCTCGTCAGCAAACGAAAGACTTCCATTTCGCGATCCGACAGCAGGGTGTGGGGTGGGCGTTGCGCCGTTGAAGTGGCTTCAAACGCCATTCGTTCGGCAATGTCCGGATCAATGTAGTTGCCGAGCGCTGCTACTTTGCGCACGGCCGCTAGCAGCCGGTCGGGCGTACAGTCTTTGGTGAGGTAGCCACTGGCGCCGGCCTTGAGCATGCGCGCCGCAATCAGCGGTTGGTCGTGCATGCTGAGCACCAGGATCGGCAGATCGTGCAGGTGCGCCTTGACACGCTTGATCAAATCTGGCCCGCTGATGCCGGGCATGTTCAGGTCCAACAACAGCAAGTCCACTGTAACCTGACGCAGATGCTCCAGCACTTCAGCACCGCTGGCAGCCTCAGCGACCACTTGCATGTCCGCAGTCTGTGCGAATAGCTGCTTCAAGCCGCCTCGCATCAGCGCATGGTCATCGGCGATTAGGAGTCGGATCATGCAGAACAAATGACCACATTGGGCTTGAGCGGAATCACAACGCTGATCGTTGTGCCCTGCCCGGGTGCGCTGTTCACTTCAATCCGACCGTTCAAGGCGATCACCCGCTCACGCATACCCAGCAGGCCCAAGGTGCCGCGCTGGGCCACGACCTCTAGGTCAAAGCCAAGTCCGTTATCGCTTATCTCGACGCTCAGATCGTCCTCACGACTTTGTAAAGTGATATCGACCTGACAAGCCTGAGAGTATTTGCGGATATTGGTAAGCGCCTCCTGCACAATACGAAAAATCACCACCGCACGGGAATCATCGATTTCAAAAGACTCGTTGATGCAATGCAAATCACAGTCCACATCGCCATTTTTGGTGAATTCCATGCAAAGCCATTGAATGGCCGTCACTAGTCCCATGTCCAGCTCAGCGGGACGCAGGCTGGTCGCCACATTACGCACGACTTGAATGACTCGTTCGACCTGAATCTTCATGCCATTGAACTGATCGAGCAACTCTGGTTCGTGGCCGGTATAGCGGATGATGGCGAGAGCCAAGTCCATGCGCAACGCTGTCAATGCCTGCCCCAGATCGTCATGCACTTCTCGAGCAATGTGGCGCTTTTCGTTCTCAAGCGTCGCCTCATTGAGTGCAAGTAGCTCGCGCAATTGCTGGCGGGCCTGATCCAGATTACGGTTCGTCTCAAGCATGACAGCCTTGTCATTCATGCGCTCAGTGATGTCGCGGGCGACGATGCAGGTCCCCGCGAAGTTGCCGTCCCCATCGTATTGAAACCGGGCGTTGTTTTCGCGCCAGATGTAGTGGCCCCGCTTATGCCTGGCGCGGTATGTGTACAGCAGCTCGCTGGCTCTGGATTCAATTGCGCACTCAATGCGTTGAACGATGGCATCGCGCTCTTGCGGATGAATCAGTGAGAAAACCATTTCTGGCGTGCATCCAAGTTCTTCTGCCTGGCTTAAGCCGAGTTGCTTCAAATAGGCTGACGAAACATATTGAACCTGCCGGTCCGCCCCCACAATCAAAATGCCATCGGAGGTGTTGTCGGCAACCAGCCTGAATTTGTTTTCACTGGCTTCCTTTGCCTCCTGCTCGCGTTGTCGGCGCTGGGTGATGTCGGTGTGGGTGACAACCACGGCATGGCCATCCAAGTTGAGGGGT
>CAIYNH010000936.1 GCA_903927495.1 uncultured beta proteobacterium | reverse complement strand
CTGGGCCAAAAAAATGGCTGTCCGGTGGGGCCTGGACGGGGCTCGGGTGCGGGCTCGCTGGTGGCATATGTGCTCAAAATCACTGACCTGGACCCACTGCAATACAAACTGCTGTTTGAGCGGTTTTTGAATCCGGAGCGGGTATCCATGCCCGACTTTGACATTGACTTTTGCCAGGGTAACCGCGACCGGGTAATTGACTATGTAAAGCACAAATACGGCAAGCAAGCGGTCAGCCAGATCGCCACTTTTGGCACCATGGCGGCACGGGCTGTGATTCGCGATGTGGGCCGGGTGCTGGACATGAGTTACACCTTCTGTGATGGCATCAGCAAGCTTATTCCCAACAAGCCCGGGGTGAGTGTCAGCCTGCAATTGCCCCCACCCGATCGAAAGAAAGACGACAAAACCGTTTATGCCAGCGAGGCGGAACCGATATTGGCCGAGCGTGAAGCCAAAGAAGAAGATGTGCGCACGCTGCTTGAGTTGGCGCGCAAGCTCGAGGGCATGACCCGCAACATTGGCATGCACGCTGGCGGTGTGCTGATCGCACCGGGCAAGTTGACTGATTTTTGTCCTCTGTACCAGCAACCCGGGAGTGATTCGGCCGTTAGTCAATACGATAAAAACGATGTCGAGTCGGTTGGATTGGTGAAGTTTGACTTTTTGGGACTCGCCACGCTGACCATTCTGGAGATGGCCCGCGAGTTCATCATGAAGCGCCATGCCGGGCAGCAAGATTTTGCTTTTGAGAATCTGCCACTCGACGACAAGGCGGTCTATAAGCTGTTTCAGGACGGCAAGACCGAGGCTGTGTTCCAGTTTGAGTCGCGCGGGATGCAAGGTATGTTGCGTGATGCCAAGCCGACACGGCTGGAAGATTTAATAGCGCTTAACGCCTTGTATCGCCCGGGACCAATGGACCTGATACCGAGCTTTGTAGCGCGTAAACATGGCCGCGAAGAAGTCATTTATCCGCATCCGCTGGTAGCGGACATGCTCTCAGAGACCTACGGGATCATGGTGTACCAAGAGCAGGTGATGCAAACCGCGCAGATTTTGGGTGGGTATTCGCTGGGTGGTGCCGACATGCTGCGCCGTGCCATGGGGAAGAAAGATGCCGATGAAATGGCCCGGCACCGCCAGATTTTTCGCGATGGCGCAGCGAAGAACAGCATTACGCAAGAGAAGGCAGACGAAGTTTTTGACTTGATGGAAAAGTTTGCCGGCTACGGATTTAATAAATCCCATGCTGCAGCCTATTCGCTACTGGCTTACCACACCGCCTGGCTCAAGGTGCATTACACCGCCGAGTTTTTCTGCGCCAATATGACAGTCGAAATGGACGACACCGACAAGCTGAAAGTCTTGCTGGAAGACGCGCTCAAGATGGGTTTGACGTTTGAGTCTCCCGACGTGAACCGGGGTGTTCCCCGGTTTGAGCCGATTTCTGACAAGGTGATTCGCTACGGTTTGAGTGCAGTTAAGGGGAGCGGCCAGCAAGCCGTAGAAGCCATTGTTGCGGCGCGAGAGGGTCGGGGTGCCGGACCCAACGGGGCCACCGCGGGCCCATTCAAGAGTCTGTTTGACTTTTGTGCACGTGTAGACCGCGCTCGAATCAACAAGCGCACGGTCGAGGCTCTGATCAAAGCGGGCGCTTTTGATGCCATTGAACTGAACCGTGCCAGCCTGATTGCCAGCGTTGATTTGGCTTTCGAGTTTGGTGCAGCAGCACTGGCCAATGCCAACCAGTGCAGTTTGTTTGACATGGGTGGAGCCGACGAGCATGGTTCCAGTACGCAAGAACCCCAACTGGTGCAGGCCACGCCCTGGGGTGTCAAAGAGCGGCTGACT
>CAIYNH010000935.1 GCA_903927495.1 uncultured beta proteobacterium | reverse complement strand
GAACTGCGCTACGACGCGCTGGATGGCGTGCAAGATGGCGGCATGGCCATGGAGGCTTTTCTGGAAGCCATTCACCCCAGCACTACCCTTGAGCGCAAGAACCAAATCGAACAACAACTGCTGGCCTACTGCAAGCTTGACACATATGCCATGGTGCGCCTGTGGCAAGTGTTTGCAGGCCGCACTGAATTGAAACTTTAACCGGCCACCATCATGTCAAACCGCCCTGATTCATTGGAAACATTGCAGCTTACGCTTGAGTTATTGAAACGCATCCGAAAAGACCGTGCCGTCACTGCTTCGGAACTGCGTCAAAAGTTGATTGACACCGACACCAAGTACACAAGAGAACTGCGAACCATCCAGCGCCTGCTCGAAACACTGTCTGACCCTGACTTTAGGGCGCTGGATATTGAACGTGATGAAAGTAGCAAGCCCTACCGTTACCGTTGGAAAGAATCAGCCAAAGGCATCACCACGGGTGCGCTGAGTCCACAGGAATCTTTACTGCTCACATTGGCAGAGCAACAGCTTGGCAACTTGCTACCGGCCAGACTGATGAAATCCATGGAGGGGTTCTTTAGCCAGGCCCGTGGCCGTCTGGACGATTCTGAAAGCACCCAGCTTGAGCGCGAATGGCTCAGCAAAGTGCGTGTGGTCAGCACCAGTCAACCACTGTTGCCACCCAAAATCGATGCTGATGTTTTTGCGCAGGTCAGCAATGCGCTGTATGGCAACCAGTGGCTGGATGTGCAATACAAAAGCGTGAATGGCAAAAATGCTACCAAATACAAGGTAATGCCTCTTGGGCTTGTACAGCAGGGTCCTCGAATGTATCTGGCATGCCGGTTTGATGGATACGACGACAACCGGAGTCTGGCACTGCATCGTATGTTTTCAGCCAAGGCATCCAATCTGCAATTTGACCGCCCAAAAGACTTCGATTTGAGTCTGGTGAACGAAGACCTGAGCTTCAGTGATGGACCACAAAAGATGGTTCGATTGAGTTTCAAGATTGACACTGCCAATGGTCTGCACATGGTTGATTGCCCATTGTCAAAAGATCAGCAGGTTGTCGAACTGGAAGATGGATATGAGATCACTGCAACGGTGGCCGATACCGATGTTCTTGATCGGTGGCTGGCTGGTTTTGGGGATGCGGTTCAGGAATTCAGCAAGCTGACTGCAAAATAAACTAGCTTTAGAGAAGGAATCGTAATGACAAAAGAGATTGAAAATAGTCCTGCATATTTTCTTGGTTTGCGAGAAATCGCAGCTTGGCAGCTGGAATTTCCGGTGCCTGTTTTCATTAATCCTCCCGACATTGAACCCAAAAAATCGATTTTCGCGGAATTGCCTGCTCTGCAGCGTGGTTCGGTGTGGAGTGCATCCCAGACGGAAGCGCTATGGGATTCTCTGATCCGTGGCTTTCCGTTGGGATCTTTCTTTTTTGTGCCTTACCAGAAGGGCTTTGGCCAAGGTGACTACAAACTCATCACAGGTAGTCGGAGTGCTCCCGATTTCCTGCTCCTTGATGGGCAACAACGGGCCACGGCTATTGCACTTGGTTTTCTTGACCTTTGGTCTGATTCAAAAAAATATGTAGACGGCCCCGCTTTATGGGTCGATCTGGAGCCAGTAAAGGGAGGCGATCGAGAGTTCGCTTTCCGGCTGCTGACCCGCTCCCACCCTTGGGGTTATGACCGAGATGATCCAAAAAAACGCCTTGCGCAAGCTGACATTCGTGACGCGTTGAAGTGTTTTGGAGAAGTTATCCAAAAATCTACAGCAAAGTTGCCGCTGCGTCATGCTTGGCCGTGGGATGCTACGTGTCCAGTGCCGGTAGCACTCTTGCTTGCCAGCATCGGTGCCTCTGATCCATGCGGCGAATTGTGTCGACGGTTGCAGGCGTTGCCGATATGGCGCAAAGAGGCGAAGCTGAAAGATGGGGGTAATCTCGTCGACAGGTTGAATATGGAAGTTGCTGCATTTCAGCGTGGTGACAAAGGCAGTCGACTTCTGCGACTTATGAATGCTCTGCATAGCCAACTTGAAATGAAGCGAATCCCCGCTCTGGTTTTACCAGCTGATGAAGCAGACACTGATAGCAATGCAGGGGCGAACGATCGGCGCAGGGACGAGGTGGAAACGCTATTTGTGAGAGTGAATTCTGCGGGAACGCCACTTGCCGGTGAGGAACTGATCTATTCATCTCTCAAAGCCGCGTGGCCCGATGCGCCGAGTACTTTAAAACATCTGCAGCCGGAAAATCGGCAAATCGTCACCCCAGCTCGGCTGGTTAGCCTGCTTTGGCGCTTGCATTCAGCGTTCCCCGATGATGACAAGCACGTCAATAAGGCATTGCCAGGAACCCCCTCTGTGGGTGATTTTCGCAAGGCGATGCGTGACGCAGAAAAGCGCGAAGCCTTCAAGAACTTCGTGGGCAACCCAAAACACAAAGGGTTTTTTGTTGAGCTAATGAACTGG
>CAIYNH010000934.1 GCA_903927495.1 uncultured beta proteobacterium | reverse complement strand
CTGGCCGCCTGGAACTACTTTCAGTCGATCAAGAACCCAACCAACGATGAGTTCATTAAAAAATGGACGACTTATGCCAAAGCCAAGGGTATTGCAGGCCACAAAGACAAGGCTTTGACGAACGACCCGATGGAAGCCACTTACATCGGTATCAACATGTGGAAACAAGCCGTAGAAAAAGCCAAGTCCACCGAGGTGGACAAGGTCATCGCCGCCATGGCGGGGCAAACCTTCAAGGCCCCGAGTGGCATCGTGAGCAAGATGGATGAGAAAAATCACCACCTGCACAAGAGTGTCTTCATTGGCGAAATCAAGGCTGATGGTCAGTTCAATGTGGTCTGGAAGACACCCGGCCCGGTGAAAGCCAAGCCATGGTCGCCGTACATCGAAGGCAATGCCGCCAAACCGGACGAGCCAGCCAAGAAGTAAGTCGGACCGAGTTGGGTGTCGCTCCCTCCCCGGTGGGGGAGGGTTGACCCCCAACCTGGCCTTCCCAAAAACCTGGGAAGGAACCCTGGCAAATGGAGTTGCAGCGTGGGCAACGACCACTGTGTCCACTCTACAGGTTCATTATGTTAATACCAAAGATTCTTCTACTTGCTGCATATTTGATAGCATCTAATGCTTACTGCATAAGCGTTGATGAGGCAAATTCCATTAGCCTTGGCGAGACCGATGGACGCATAGCGGCCTTGAACAAAGCGGTGGTCAACGCCGATCCGGGTACAGCGGCATTTTTGCAGGCGATGTCAGACGATGCTGTCAAAGTGGTGCGCGGCAAAGCCTTTATCGTCAAAGGCGACAAAGGCATCGATCCGGCCTCGGGCATTGAATTTGCGGTGCCGAGCGACTCGGAAGATGTCATCAATAACAACCGCATGCGCGGCGAGCTGGATTCTGCGCTGGCATCGCTCAAGCTGTTCTCCAAAGATGACAAGGTACGGCTTGATGCCGTCAAGCAGATGCAGAGCGATGCGGATGAATCCAAACTGCCGCTGATAGAAAAAGCCTTTGCGGCAGAGCAAAACCCGCACATCAAAGATCAATTGGCCATGGTGCGAGCCGCCGCCATGCTGGGAAGCTTGGACCAAGCCAAGCGCCTGGATGCCGCCGCACTGCTGGCAAGCAGCACGAAAGCCAGCACCAAGACGGTGTTACTTGCCAGATTGCAAATCGAAACCGATTCAACGGTGAAATCCGCCTTGGGCAAGGCGCTGCGCGAGGTCGAGGCCGCTTTGGCCTGGGGCGACCGTTTGGGGGCCATATTTAGCGGTATCAGCCTGGGTTCGATCTTGCTGCTGGTGGCCTTGGGTTTGGCCATTACTTATGGCCTGATGGGTGTGATCAACATGGCGCACGGTGAGCTGATGATGATTGGGGCCTACGCCACCTACGTGGTACAGGGTTTGTTTCAAAAGTATTTGCCAGGTTTTTTTGACTGGTATTTGCTGGCTGCGCTGCCGGTGGCGTTCATGGCCTCAGCGCTGATGGGCGCGGCGCTCGAGCGCTCGGTCATCCGGTTCTTGTATGGCCGGCCACTCGAGACCTTGCTGGCCACCTGGGGCATCAGCCTGATGCTGATGCAACTGGTGCGCAGCCTGTTTGGTGCGCAGAACGTGGGGGTAGAAAATCCGTCATGGATGAGCGGTGGCGTTCAGGTTCTGGGAAATTTGTCGCTGCCGTACAACCGGCTGGTGATTGTGGTGTTTGCCTTGGCGGTGCTGGCTGCTGTGGCATGGTTGATCAGCAGAACACGGCTTGGCTTGTTTGTGCGTGGTGTTACGCAAAACCGGCCCATTGCGTCCTGCATGGGCGTGAACACGGCCCGAATCGACACCTACGCTTTTGCGCTGGGCTCGGGCATTGCCGGCTTGGCGGGGTGTGCACTGAGTCAGGTCGGCAACGTCGGGCCGGATCTTGGGCAGGGCTATATCGTGGATTCGTTCATGGTGGTTGTGCTCGGTGGTGTTGGCCAGTTGGCGGGCACGGTGTATGCGGCGTTGGGTCTAGGTGTCTTGAACAAGTTTCTGGAAGGTATGACTGGCGCTGTGCTGGCCAAGATCGCGGTGCTGGTGTTCATCATCATCTTTATTCAAAAGCGACCGCAAGGCATCTTTGCCATGAAGGGAAGAGAACTATGAACAGCCTCCTTGCTTGCTCACTTCTGCGAAATCAGCGGGAGCAGGTTTCTCTCGTTGCAGCCTACCCCCATGCAGGATGCAGCGTGAGTGGCCAGGCCAGCCGATTTCACGGCGTTTCTGGCCTTTGTCCAGAGGTGTTTCCATGAAGTTGAATCCGACAAAATTTCCTGCCAGCACAGCACTGTTGACCCGCAGCGGTTGGAGTGTCTTCATCATCGCCTTGCTGGTGGTGTGCGCCGTGGCCCCGGCACTCAATCTGTTGGTACCAAAAGACAACCTGTTGCATCTGAGTGATTACGCCGTGGGTTTGATCGGCAAGATCATGTGCTACGCCATTTGTGCGCTGGCGATGGATCTGATCTGGGGCTATACCGGAATATTGAGCCTGGGTCACGGTGTGTTTTTTGCCTTGGGTGGTTATGCCATGGGCATGTACCTGATGCGCCAGATTGGAACAGACGGAAATTACAAAAGCAATTTGCCCGATTTCATGGTGTTTCTGGACTGGAAGACCTTGCCTTGGCACTGGACGTTCTCTGACAGTTTTGTGGCCACGCTGATTTTGATTGTTGTCGTGCCGGGTTTGGTGGCTTTTGTGTTTGGCTACTTTGCCTTTCGTTCGCGCATCAAGGGTGTCTATTTTTCCATCATCACCCAGGCCATGACCTTTGCCGCGATGCTGCTGTTTTTTCGCAATGAAACCGGTTTTGGCGGCAACAACGGCTTCACCGATTTCAAGCGAATTTTGAATATTCCGATAGCTACACCGTCCATGCGCATGCTGCTCTTTGTGCTGACCGGCATCACGCTGTTGGGCTTCCTTTTGATGGCACGCTGGCTAATCCTTAGCAAATTTGGCCGTGTCTTGCAGGCCGTTCGTGATGCCGAGATGCGCGTCATGTTCAGCGGATACAACCCGCTCGGATACAAACTTACGATCTGGACTATCTCAGCCATGATGTGCGGTGTGGCCGGGGCCTTGTATGTGCCGCAGGTTGGCATCATCAATCCTGGTGAAATGAGCCCGGCCAACTCGATTGAGATCGCGATTTGGGCCGCCGTGGGTGGACGCGCCACGCTGATAGGTCCGATCGTGGGTGCTTTTATCGTGAATGGTGCTAAAAGCTGGCTGACCGTGGCTTACCCCGAGTTTTGGTTGTATTTTCTGGGTTTGCTGTTCATTGGCGTGACGCTGTTCCTGCCCGATGGTGTGGTGGGCTTGGTGAAGCGTTTTTCGCGTACCGATGCGCTTAAATCAGGAGACCGGCAATGACACCAGAACTGCTTGAAGAGGGTGCGCGCCGCGTTGAGCAGCACCAGGCAGCGCAAGCTGCAAAAGCTGGTAATACCGAGTCTGGTGGCCGCGAGGCAGGGTTCTCCCGCCTTGCCGTACCAGGAG
>CAIYNH010000933.1 GCA_903927495.1 uncultured beta proteobacterium | reverse complement strand
GCCCACACGAGGAACGCTCCAAACAAAACCACATGCGCCAGCATTCCGTTGCACAGCAGGTGCGCTAGTGCCCACGTTTTAACTGCCAATACCATCGGGTGGTGCAAGCGGGCCTTTATTGCATTGCCGGGCACATAAGCCGCCACCAGCAGAACAAACGCAACCAGGGTCAGCAGCGATGCAGCATGGCGCATTCCTACCGGAGGCACCCATAACTGCACCGGCGTTTCACGAGCCAAACCGAAGCCCCACACAATCAAACCAAAACCCAGTACAGAAAGAAACGAGTAAATGCCCTTGTAGGCAGCCTCTCCCATGCTTTGCAAGCGTTGGGTGCGCCACTCATCGGCAACAATGCGCACCGAGTGCACTGCTAAAAATATGGCAAGTCCCAAAAGCAAGTAGGGCATAAAGATCTTCCTTGAAGTTGAAGTTGTCAGGCCGCGATGACGCGATTCTTTCCTGCCCTTTTGGCCAGGTACATGGCTTGGTCTGCACGCTTGATGGCCCCGGCACCCTTTTCGTTGGCCGTAAGTTGGGCCACACCGGCGCTGAACGTGATAAGAATTTTTTCGGTTCCCGCCAGGAAGAACCGCTTGGTGAGTTCGCGTTGCAAGCGGGTCATGGCCTCGACTCCCTTATCCAGCGGCGTATCCGGGAGAAGGATGACAAATTCCTCCCCACCATAGCGCGCCAGCGTATCCTGCGGACGCATGCATTCGCGAGCAACCGCTGCCAGGTGGGCCAGGGCCTCGTCGCCCGTCGTATGACCCAGGGTGTCGTTGAGATTTTTGAAATTGTCTATGTCCAGCAGCGCTACACTCAAAGGCGTGTCCTTGCGCCGTACATTAGACACCTCCTTTTCCATTGCCTCGTCCATTCCCTTACGGTTGAGAGCACCTGTGAGTGGGTCATGCCTTGCCTGTGAACTTACCCGGTCGAGTTCCTTGTGGAGTTTTACCAGCTCCCTTTCTGTCTCGTCGGCACGCACACGCATGGCCTGCAATTCTTCGCCAGCAATCTTGCTCTGGTCTGCCATAGTGCGGGTCGCACCAACCACCTCCTTGAGCACCGGAGCAATGTCCGCAATAGTCCTAGCCTTCTCTATTTGACGCGCGTTCTCAACCAGTTTTTCGTGAAAGGAGCCTGTGGAGCGTGTCATCTCCGACAGGCGATCAATAAAGGTTGCCAACATTTGGCGCATCTCGTTCTGAGCCTGAAGCGATCGCTCCTTCGCATCCTTCTGCTTAAATATTACGTCCTTGAGGCGACGCTCAACGTCGTCAAGTCTGCGCAAGGTCAGGGGCGGCTTCGATGCATCCATTAACGCATCCATCTGTCCCTTGAGCCACTTCTCATCCAGACTCAGTTCACCGATGTTCTCGAAAACAAGATGTAGTAGCTTGAGTAAACTTTTCTTGATTTCGGCTTGGTCTTCTGCCGTAAATGACAACCTGTGGCTGTAGTTAACCATCATCAATTTTGCCGTTGCCACGTCTGTTCCAGGCCGATTGAGTGCTTTCAGCAATTCTTTGGTTTGTTCTCCAAAATGCTCGTCGTCGGTACCAAGTGCCGGCTGCGCATATTCAATCAAACGCCCAATCTGAGCCAAAAAATCCTCCGTAATGGCAGGAACGGTGACTGGTTTTATCTCTCCTTGCGATGAAGCACCAACACCACTTTTATCTAACCCAACAGCAGGAACAAAACCTCCGTACGCCACCAGCGCCGCTTTCACACCTTCCCAATTCAGACGATCAATCGCGTATTCCAGCAAACCGCGCTGCTTTTGTTGGCCAGGAGTTTTAGCAGGGAGCGCCTGAGCTATATCGCGCAAGCTATCGGCGGGAAATGGCTGAACCTGTGGCACACCTGCAATTTCGTTATAGATCGCTTGATAATTCAAGGGGGTTGGCAGCAGCTTTCGTACTGTTAGCTGCTTCAGCGTCTCCCGGGCAATTTCAAAAGGCTTCTTTTCACTCATTTTTCACTCAAAAAAAAATTTACAACCCAAACCTTTTCGACAACGTTCACTGCTTTCAAGAAGTAAAAATTGATGGTGCACTTTACACTCAACCCTTTGAGGCACTAAAGCCTGAACCAATTCACGTTTATTGTTTGTCAAGGCATAACTCTGTGCATAGTTCTTGAACAAGACACCACTTATCCACACCCGCTTCATTTTTTTTCCAGTTATCCTTTTTCACAATTTTTGATG
>CAIYNH010000932.1 GCA_903927495.1 uncultured beta proteobacterium | reverse complement strand
GACAACCGACCAGTTGGTGGCATTGGAAACACGTCAAATTGTGGCCATCGAAACACGTGATATTGCGGTGCTCAGCACCGACCAGGTCGTGTCGCTGTCGACGATGCAGTTTGCGGCGCTGAAGTCGGCCCAGATCAATGCACTCACCACCGATCAGATTACCGCCCTGGAGACGGCGGACGTCGCTGCCCTGTCAACACAGGCCATCCCTGGCATTAGCACAAACCAGCTCCAGGCGATGTCCACGGATCAGCTAGCTGCGTTCACGTCGTGCCAATATGGTGCAATGAGCTCGGATCAGAAGAATGCCAGGCCCGCCAATTTATTTCTGAACTTGGGCAACGGCACGCCCCTGATTTTGGACCTCAACGACAACGGCGTGATGTCCCAGAGCATAGATTCTGGCGTGCGTTTTGACCTGTTCGCCACAGGCACACAGGTTGCGACTGGTTGGACCGACCCCGGCGATGGATTCCTGGTTTTGGACCGCAACCATGACGGCTTGATCAACGATGGCACTGAACTGTTTGGCGACTCTACGTTCTTGGCCAATGGTAAAAAGGCAAATGATGGTTACCAGGCCCTGGCCGACATGGACAGCAACCACGACGGGTTCATCTCCAACACTGACATCAACTTTGCCGACCTGAAAGTCTGGACCGACACAAACTCCAATGGCATTACCGACGCAGGCGAACTGCTGACGCTGCAAGACTTGGGAGTCGTTAGTCTGGACGTGAATGCCACACCAACATCGACAAAGGACAATGGCAACACCTTAGGCCTGGTTTCGAACTACCAGACCAATGACGGAAACACCCATACGCTCGCCGATGTCTGGTTTGTAGCCGACAAACCAAAGGCAGCTTCTGCAATTACCACACCGAACTTGCCCCCGATCGCACCCACAGAAATGCAAATGGGCGTCACCAGCCTGGTAGATGCCTTGGCCAGCTATGGGCACCACCACATTATTAGAAAACTGGACATGTATGCCGACGAGGGAAATGAAGCCTTCCCGCGAACTGCTTCACCCGTCAGCATGTCCAGTACAACCAGCCAAATGGTTCAGGCACTGAGCCAATTTGACGCCAATGGCAACCAGGTCGTGGGTCAGAACAACCAGCAAAGCACCATTGCGGGCCTCGCCGCAACCGACCCCAACAAGCAGACAGACAGCACCGCGGGACTGCTTACCGTTGGCAAGGGGTAAACGCTATCAGGCAGCCCAGTGCACCGTGCCCGTCCAGGCGGTGAGCAGCACCACGATTCCGAAGGCAATGCGGTAGTAGGCAAAGCCAGTAAAGCTGTGACTGGCAATGAAGCGCAGCAACCAGCGCACGCACACCCAGGCGCTCAGGAACGACACCACCAGCCCCACCGAGAACATCGGCACATCAGCCAAACTAAGCAGCGCACGCTCTTTGTAGAGGCTGTAGACGCCGGCACCGATCAGCGTTGGGATGGCGAGGTAAAACGAAAAATCCGTTGCCGCCTTGCGCGACAAGCCCAACAGCATGCCCCCAATGATGGTGGCTCCGCTGCGGCTGGTACCCGGAACCATCGCCAGGCACTGCACCAGGCCAACTTTGAGTGCATCTTTCCAGGTCATGTCGTCAGCATCCGTCACACGTACTGCATTGCCGCCCGCTGCCTGGCGTTTTTCGGCCCAAAGGATGATGAAGCCACCCACAATGAAGGTAGTGGCCACGACGATCGGGGTAAACAGATGCGCCTTGATAGTCTTGCCAAACAGCAATCCCAGCACAACCGCGGGTAAGAAAGCAATCAGCACATTGAGAGCAAGCTGTTGTGCCTGCTTTTCTGTGGGCAGATCTACCAGCGTTTTGCGGATCTTTTGCCAATACACCAAAATGACCGCAAATATGGCACCGGTCTGAATGGCAATGTCGAACACCTTGGCCTTGTCATCATCAAAACCCAGCAAGGCTCCCGCCAAAATCAAATGCCCGGTACTTGAAATGGGCAAAAACTCGGTCAAACCCTCAACGATGCCCATGACGACGGCTTTGATCAGCAATGCAATGTCCAACACAATCTCCCTGAATAAATAATGACAGTAGCCCCCGTATTATCTACGCAGGTCGCTCACATATTCATAGCGACTTAGCACCTGTCGCACCCGGTAACAAATCGGCCGTTGCACTGGCTACGGGCATGGCATACATTGCATCATTCCGAAACAACCCCTTCACCATCCAAACCACCATGCGTCAATCATTGATCGCCTCCCTTTTCCTGCTGACCGCCATGGCGCAGGCTGTTGCGCAAATTGAAGAGCAACGCAGCACCTTGACCGACCAGAAGGAAGTTGCGGTCACCATTTACAACGAAAACCTGGCCCTCATCAAAGACCAGCGAAAACTACAACTCCAACGCGGTGCGTCGGCCCTGGCGTTTCGCGACGTCAGCGCCCGCATGCGGCCGGAGACGGCCTTGCTGCGCAGCGTCAGTGCGCCGGGCAGCCTGTCGGTGTTGGAACAAAACTTTGACTTTGACCTGTTAACACCGCAAAAACTGCTGGAAAAATACGTCAACCGCGCGGTGAGCATCATCCGGACCAATGCGGCTACCGGCGTGGAAACGACCGAGCAGGCGCTGGTTCTGTCGGCCAACAACGGTGTGGTACTGAAAATCGGCCAGCGGATCGAGACCGGCATCCCCGGGCGCATCGTCTATGGGGATGTACCGCCCAACCTGCGCGACCGCCCAACCCTGGTCATGTCACTGGACAACGCCGGCAACACGCAGCAGGACGTGGAACTGAGCTACCTGACCGGCGGCCTGGCCTGGAAGGCCGACTATGTGGTGGAACTCAACGCCAGCGATGACAAACTCGACATATCGGGCTGGGTGACGCTCACCAACACCAGCGGTGCCACCTATCGCAATGCAAAGCTGCAGTTGGTCGCAGGTGACGTCAACCAGGTCGCGCCCGCGATGCAAGGCAGTGTTCGCCCCATGTCCATGGCGCCTGCACCCGCGGCCAAAGCCAGCAGGGACATGGCCGAAGAGTCGCTTTTTGAATACCACCTTTACACACTAGGTCGCCCCACCACCATTGCCGAGAACCAGACCAAACAGGTGGCGCTGCTGTCAGCGTCCGGCGTGCCGGCCCGCAAGGAGTTGCTGCTTAAAGGCAACGATTATTACTACCAGGGCAGCTACGGCGAACTGGGTCAGAAAATCAAGGTGGGCGTGTTCGTCGAGTTTGACAACAAGGACAGCGCGCATCTGGGCATGCCGCTACCCAAGGGCATCATCCGCGTCTACAAGAAGGACGGTGGCGGCAACGCGCAGTTCATCGGCGAAGACCGGGTGGACCACACGCCCAAGAACGAGAAAGTCCGCCTCAAGCTCGGAGACGCCTTTGACGTGACCGCGGACAAAAAACAGACCGATTTCAAGAAGCTCGCTGGCAGCGGCAAGTACAACTACATCT
>CAIYNH010000931.1 GCA_903927495.1 uncultured beta proteobacterium | reverse complement strand
GTGCGATTTGCCGCTGCCGTAGAAGCCAGAAATCCAGATGCCAGGTTGCTCGTTACGGCTGTCGAGGTTGAGCAGAAACTTTTCCAGCACGGTCTGCAAGCCTTTTTCGTACTGACCATCGCAGACGAAAGTCTCTAGCTCGTAGCGCAGCACGCTTTGGGCGGCTTCGGAATGGTCTTCAGAAACTTCGGCCACGCCATTGTTGACGAGGCGGTTTTCAGAGGGCAGCTTGTTGTAGATTTCTTTGTTCAGCATTTTTGGGTCCTCGTAGCAACGGCTTCCAGCCGTTGAATTTAAATGCGGCTGGAAGCCGCATCCACAGCGCACAAGGGAACGGCCAGATAGTTCCAGCCATCACGCGCGTCGAGCAGGCGGTAGGTATGGTTTTCGGGGTGGTGTTCGCCGGGGAAGAACACCAGCAAACGTCCAGAGACAGCGTCTTTGATGCCTTCTACGAGTGTGGAGACACGGGCTAGGCCAAATAGGCTGCCAATGCCCAGCAGTGCAACAACGGTGTCGGGCGTGGCCTCGGCCATGATGCGGGTCTTGAGCTGGGTTATCAGGTCAGTGACGAACTCGGTCAGTTCGCCGGTCTGGTAGCCCGCCAGGTCTTCTGGAGACTCAAAGTACGCATCCCGATATTCCTGCTCAGACATCCACTGCGGGAAAGCGTTGGTCACGTCAATCATCAGCCACTGTTTGCCAGCTTGCTGAGTGACCAAGGCAAACTCTTCAGCGTTGGCACGCAAACGCAGCTCATCGCTCTTGTCGTACACCGCGAAAATGACGCGCTGCACCGCAGCCAACCCTGCCTGCCAGGGCACCGTGAGATGCTGACGGTAGGTGGATACGAGTTTGCTGACCTTAGATGACATGGGAAACCTCTTGGCACATCTTTTCTTCTTCAGGCGTGAGGTAGTCGGGGAATCGAACCTCTTTGATGCCGCCAGCATTCAAAAATACCAGCATCCCCCTGTGAAACGCTGAGTTTGCAAGCGCATCTAACTCACCAGGTGAGCCTGGGAATAAAGTCATCCACTTCGACGTGAACAAGCGCTGGCCCGACAGACCTTCCAGGTGCCCAAGAAACAGGCTGAACGCTACGTTGACCGGGGTCACGATGGGGATGGAGCGGGTCTTTCGGGAATGGCCCTGCAAATAGCCCGCAGCGGTCCAACTGCCATTGACGTTTTGCGCGAAAGATTTGATGGAGGCCGGGCTGAAACGGTCTGGGTGGTCGGCAGCCAGGCACTGCTCCAGGTCTTCACGGGTGACCAGCACGCCGGGATGTTTGGCCAGAATGAATGCTTGGGTGCCACGCAATAGAGGGTCACGCGCCAAAGCAGCGGTCAACGCCAAGACTGGCTGGGCCGCAACATCCACCGACCAAAGGCGGCGCAAAGCACGAAACAGGGGCAGTTGCGTGTCGAGCCCATACAGGGTGGTGAGGTGGCGCAGTGCCAGTTCACGGGACTTCTTGGTGGGCTTGGCCAAAAGGTTGTCGTTCAAGACCGCTTGGGCGTAGTCTGTGCGCGTGGCATCGGCATCCACGTGGTTGAACAGGACCTGCAGGTCATCGAACATCATCGTCCGGGCGGCGTGCGGGCCGTTGGAGCCGAAGCGAAAACCCAGCTTGGCTAAGAGTTGCTCTTTGGCGGCGCTCACGAAGTCTTTCTGAGCGGCTGCACCCTGACGCTGACGGCTTGGGTTTTTAAGGTTGGCATGGATGATGGGGATGGGTAGAACGCTATTGTTGCGCGAGCATAGTGCAAATTGAAGGGCAAATGACAGTCTGAAATTATCATTTGAAACGCTCTGACCACCGTCATGCCCCAAGTGGCCAGGGGTATCAGGGCTCTCATCTCAGCCGGCATTGAACCTCCCAACTTCCGAGTCATCAGTGAGCGCTCACACTGGGCGCAGTCAGCATAGCCAACCCGCTCTGTGATGCCCAGACAAACATGCCAAAGAATCGGCTGCGGTCAAGCGATTCATCGCATGCTGCGTCCAGTGTGCACGCATGGAAAATTTTTGATGCCAGCCGCCTACTAATTCCGTTTCCAGATCGATACAACACAAGGCGCGAAGCCGCAGACAGTGCTGACGCAAGGCGAAGCAACAAAGTGTCGGATTGATTTGGAAATGGAATAACTCTTTACAGGGACTTACCTCACCCGTCAGGCGCTGATGGGATTTGTTTTCCTTGATTACGGTGTTCTAAAAAGAGCCACACCCGAGTTGGAATGCGACTCTCAGAATTAGTCACAAGGAGCTTAGATGCCTGCCAGAATTATCAACTCCATGCTGGAACGGCTAGTCAGATAGGCAGGCTTTTACGTGAGCGAAGGATCAGGTCAAATATTCGGGGTTCCAAGATAGGCGGCAATGTCTGCCAGATTTTGTGCGCTTAAGCTGGCCAGCCCACCCATACCACCCAGACCTCGAGTGATGGCTGACTGAATGGTAAGAGCGCTGTTGGCACCATTGAGTACATTACTCCCGCCCGTTGCGGCTGCACCGTGGCATGTAACGCAGTTGCTTGCATAGAGTGTCTTACCAGTGCTCGCCACCGGAATAAGCCCTGTGGACACCGGTGGATTCGCAGTGCTGCTTGGATCTGTCACCATGAAACTGACGATGATGTTGTTGGCTGCGGCAAAGCTGGCATTACCCGCTTGGCTAGCTGTGAGAGAGCAATTCCCCGCCGCAATTAGCGTCAGGTTATAACCGCTGACCGTGCACACTGCGGTTGTGTTGGATGCAATGGTCACCGCCAAACCCGAGCTCGCACTGACAGTCACCGGGAATGGGGCAGCGCCCAGTGTCTGGGCTGCGGGCGAGGCAAAGGTGATCGTTTGCGTGGTCAATGCGGGCGTGGTCGTGCCGGTGCTGCTCAAGCCGTTACTCATGTATGTGGCAATGTTGTCGGCGATGGGGCTGGAGATGGATAACTTGCCCATGCCGCCCTCGTTCTCCTGAATGGCTTTCAAGGTTTTCGAGGCGTTGACGGCAGCCGCCATACGCACGCCGTGGCAACCCGCGCACATGGCATCGTAAACCGCTTTACCTGCTGCCGCATCACCTGCCTTCCCGGTGCTGGTGCTCAAGCCCCGGGTTTCGTTCCCGGACTTCATCTCATTTTCTGCATCAGCAAGTTTTTGGCCCTTGCTGTCAAGTTTTGCCTTGATGTCGTCCAGCACGCCGTCGTGGCTGTCGCCCTTGCTGGCACCGTGGGTTGCAGCCAATTTGCTACCAATCACGTCCTCAGGCAAGGCGGCGGTATGAACACCCTTGGACTCAAGATAGGTTTTGACCTGTTGGGTTGCGGTGCCGATACGCTGCGTGGTGTAGCTTTTGACATCGTCGGCGGTCACATCTGCAGCGATGCCGCTGGCACTCAGTTTGGCCACGACCATATCGGTAACTGGGGTAATGTTGACATTGCCAGCGACTTTCACCAGGGAATGCAACTTGTGTGACGCGCCGTTGCTATCGGTGTAATCCACACGGGCTACGCAAGGCAGGGTGACGTTGCTCACATCCACTGAGAAACTGCCATCTACGGCCGTCGTTACTGGCGCGGTACTGCCGGTGCTGCACCTCAAGCTGACGCTGCCTTTGT
>CAIYNH010000930.1 GCA_903927495.1 uncultured beta proteobacterium | reverse complement strand
TTATGTTCGGACATCAGTTGGCAGACCGAGACCAGGTCGAGTGCACCATCAACGTAAAAAGGGGAGTGCAAGGGAATGTCGCGAACCCGCACCAGCATCAGAGACAGTAACTCGCGGTTATGGTTGATGTCCTCCTCATCCGAGAGTTGGCGCGACATACCGGCAAACACCCGGGCACTAAAGCGCGCGTTGTCAGCCAGTAAAGCCAGTACTGTGGCTTTTGGTATCTGCCAGACATGTACCGTATCAATGGTTGTGGCAGTGGCGTGACCGCGCTCAGTCAAGAGGGCGCGCCAGCCAATTGTCTGCCCGGCACCAAGGATCAGGCGTTGGGTCTCCTCTTCCAGTTGCACATGCCCAGAGCTCAGCAACCACAGGTGCTGCGGGGCGCTGGTTGGACTTAGCAGCGCATTGCCGGGTGGCAGGATGGCCCGCGAGGAAGTTTCACGCACAAGAGCCTGTTCAGTGGCACTGAGTTCGTCGAAGGGGGCTACAGCAAAGGGAAACTCGTCGGACACTTGGGAAATCCTATTCAATCAAAAGGGACATGAACTTAACGCGGGTAATCCGGTTAACTGGTAGGGGCAATTTTCGACGCATTTTTCAATGCACAGCATCACAAACCTAAAAAGGTTTGTGGAATTTGCCCGCCGGTACGGTTTCTCCAAGTTATCTACAACTCAATTCGACCGCTCCGAAATCACCATCAGCGTGCGCTGGCCGGCAACAGTGATTTCAATCGTGATCGGCAAGCCGCCATCAGGCACCGCTGCGGCCACAAACATCTTCTGCGCAGGTGCATAGCGAAGCCAGGCAGGCAGTGGCACCGTTCGACCTTCGATGACGACGCGCACCTCGATTGCCGGCGCAGTGGTCGGCGCTGCTGTTCCCGTGGCTTGCGTTAGCACCGTGCCCGAAGGGGTCGCGGTCGTTGGCGTGGCGCTGGGTGCAACCGTGCTCGCGACTTCAACCGGCAACGGCACCCTGAAACCGACACCCTCGGTAGATGTGCCCTTGGGCAGCGAGACAGAAACAAAACCAGTTTCAACACGGGTTGGCTGCGTCATCACCACTAAGCTGACTCCGCCAGATGCGCCAGCGCCTGCTGGTTGGGCATCGATCACAGCACTTGATTTCGCCATTGCTTCCACCGCAGGTGCAGGTGTAGTCGCGAGGGCGGGCACAGGTATGGGCTGCGGCGTTGGTGTCGCAGACACAGACTCAGATGTGGGTGCGGTCGCGGGGGCAGATAGCGAAGCAGATGAAGGTGCCGGCACCAAGCCAGGTACTGTACCCTGTGGAATGCTCAGCGCAACATTGTGCAGAACGTTTATGACTGCGGCATCAGCGGCTTGCTGCAAATTGTAGGTGTCCTTGTCGACGTTCAGTGCGCCAGGCATATAGGCAAAATCGTAGTTGGCCGCCGACAGGTTGTTAGCCGCAGCCTTGATGGCAGCCGTGCCGACGGTGGTGGCGGTGGCCGTCGTGTTCAGTGTTGGCGTGCCATTCACGTTGGCACTGCTGATGTTCTCGTTGTTGACGTAGCCGGTAATGGTGCTTGTCAGCGTCGGGTTGGCCGCGCCGTACAGGCGGCTCAGGTTGTCGGCGGTGACGGTGAGGTGGGCTTTGTCGATGGTCAATGAGCCGTCCACGAAGGTGAGGTTGTAGTTGCCGTCGGTGCCACTGCCGGCAACGGTGTAGTTGCCCGCATTCTTGCCGCTGCCACTGGCAGTGATGCCGGTCAGCACAGTCGCTTGTTCACCATTGACCAGAC
>CAIYNH010000929.1 GCA_903927495.1 uncultured beta proteobacterium | reverse complement strand
CGGCAAGCTGCTGGGCCTGGACAAGGAATGGATGGCACGCGCCATCAAAGCGACCGGCAACTACGGCGAAATGTTTGAGCGCAACGTTGGACCCAAGTCTGCCCTGCAATTGCCACGGGGTCTCAACAACCAGTGGAACAAAGGCGGCATCCAGTACGCGATGCCCATTCGCTAAGCGAGCCTTTGGCTCCGCGTCGTTGAACGCGGAGCCTATTGTTTGGGGGGAGAGGGTAGCGCGCTGTGCGCTCCTCTCCTGATTGCATAGCTTTGATTGTTGACACTAGGGCTGCCATGACTGTCACCTCCTCCTCCCCTCCGCCCAAAAAGACCTGGTCATGGCGCAGTCAGGCATTTCGCGCTCTGGTCTATCAAATTGTGGCCGTGGCGCTGATCGCCCTGGCAGTGCTGTACCTGGCCAACAACACCGCAACCAACATGCGGGCGCGTGGCATCCAGAGCGGTTTTGATTTTTTGAGCAGCGCTGCCGGCTTTGACATTGGCGAGAGCATCTTCGCCTTTGATTCCGGTGAGCCCTACTGGCGCGCCTATTTCATCGGCATGACCAATACGCTGCGCGTCGCCGTGCTGGGAATTGTGCTGACCACTTTGCTGGGCACCCTCATAGGTGTCGGTCGCTTCTCACGCAATGCACTGGTTCGCGGCTTGTGCGTGACTTATGTGGAGTTTTTCCGCAATATACCGGTTCTGCTTCAGCTGCTGATGTGGTATCTGATGTTCACAGAACTGTTGCCGGCGGCCACTGAGCCGTGGGCGCTAGGGCCCTTCTATCTAAGCAAAGGTGGATTGAATTTTCCTATCCCCGTTTGGGCAACGGGGCAACTGGTCGCATCATGGGGTCTGCTGGTGGGCCTGGTGGCCGCCTGGTGGTATCGCCGACGCGCCATTCGGTCTTTTGAATTGACGGGCAAAGTCAAAAGCCTGTTTTGGGCACCTCTGGTTATCGTGGTGGGCTGCAGCTTGCTAGGCTGGGTGCTGGGAGGGGCACACTCCGAGTGGAATACACCCAAGCAAGGCGAGTTCGCTATTGAGAACGGTGGCTCGCTGACACCCGAATTCATGTCCCTTTTGCTGGGTCTGACTATCTATACCGCAGCCTTTGTCGCTGAAGTAGTGCGCGGTGGCATTCAGGCAGTCTCGCTGGGGCAATCCGAAGCCGCCAGTGCTCTGGGTCTGAGCCGGGGGCAAACCATGCGTCTGGTCATGCTGCCGCAGGCTTTGCGCGTGATCATTCCACCTATGACAAACCAGTTTTTGAACCTCACCAAAAACTCGTCCCTTGCTGTGGCCATCGGCTACCCTGACGTGGTGTCCATTGCCAATACGGCCATCAACCAGACGGGACGGGCTGTGGAGTGTATTGCCATCATCATGCTGGTGTACCTGAGCACTTCGCTGTTCACTTCCGTATTGATGAACTGGTACAACGCACGCGCAGCAATTCAGGAACGTTGAGGACACACCCATGAGCGCACAAACGTTTCAAACCATTGCGGCACGTCCCGCACCCATCAATACTGACGGCTTGGTCGCCTGGTGCAAGATCAACCTGTTCAGGGACTGGAAAACAACATTGGGCACCGCCGTCATTGGCGCCGTGCTGCTGGCCATTCT
>CAIYNH010000928.1 GCA_903927495.1 uncultured beta proteobacterium | reverse complement strand
TGCTGGAGCAACTCAAAACCCTGTCACGCTGGGGTTTTGGAACACAGGTGGTGCAAAAAGTGCTCCACGACAGCGGTACCCAAGCCGCCAGTCGGGTTGAACGCGCCATCGGCTTCATCGATGTGCGTGGCTTTACCGCCTGGAGCGAAGCGCACCCCCCCGAAGACGTGATCGACCTGCTGAACCGCTTTTATGCAGCCGTGTTGCAAGCCTGCGGCCCCGACCTGATCAAATCCAAAATGAGCGGCGACGAGGTACTGCTGGTACTCCCATCCAGCCCACAGGCCCACCACACCGTGCAATGCGCCCTGCGTGCGGCTTTACAAGCGGTGGCCCCTTGGCAACTCTCTGCTGGTGCCGGCCTATGGATCGGTCCGGTGGTAGAAGGATTTTTTGGCACCAAGTCGGCCCAAATTCATGATGTGATTGGCGATACCGTCAACACCGCCAAGCGCCTGTGTGATCATGCCAAAGGCGCAGAACTGCTGGCTGGCCCGATAAACCGACTGCAAGATCCATCGGCAGAACAATTCAGCATTCATGCCAAAGGCAAACACCTTCCGATTTTGGCTGCGCGTTATCGGCTGGTCTGATTCCGTTTCCAGATCGATACGACACTAGGCGCGAAGCCGCAGACAGTGCTGACGCATGGCAAGGCGAAGCAACAAAGTGTCGGATGGATATGAAAATGCAATGAGTTGCTTGGGGGTGTTGATTTAAAGCACCTCGGGCTCGGCTATATCGGTTCGACAGCGACCAACTGTCTGCACCAAACTCAGCCCCTCAGCTTGAATCGCACCTGAGCAACGGTAGGTGGCCGAAGCACTGGTTCAGTTTTGCGATAATCGGCCTGAGACCCCTAGGGTTATCCCTTATACGGATGCCGATTTCATACCCGCCTCTTTTTTCCATGCAAGCTTCAAATCGCATTCACCTTTTCGATTTCTTCAACCCCATCGCCTTTTCGACCCACACGCTGCAAACAAATTCAGGGGCTGGCGCATGAATGATGTGGCTTTGTCAACCAGTCTGTTGGCTTTGGTTGCCGTGCTCGGCTTATGGATAGGTAGTTTTGAGTTCCGGGGCGTTGGACTGGGCATTGGCGGCGTACTGTTTGGCGGCCTTGCAGTGGGCCACTTTGTGCACCGCATGGACATTGGCCTTGACTTGCACATGCTGCAGTTTGTGCAGGAGTTTGGCCTCATCCTGTTTGTTTACAGCATTGGCATTCAGGTTGGTCCGGGCTTTTTTGCGTCGTTGCGCAAGGCCGGGCTGCGCTTGAACGGCTTTGCCGCCCTGCTGGTGCTGTTGGGCTGTGGGGTAGCGACTGGCCTGCACAAACTGTTGGGGGTTCCGCTGCCGGTAGTGCTCGGCATACTTTCTGGGGCGGTCACCAACACACCTTCGCTTGGGGCGGGTCAGCAAATACTCACCGAACTCGGCTCCCCAGCGCAAAGTGTGGCAGACATGGGAATGGCTTATGCGGTTGCTTACCCGTTTGGCATTTGCGGTATTTTGCTGTCGATGTGGTTATTGCGGCTGTTTTTCAGCGTAAATATCGAGCGTGAGGCACTCGAGTTTGAACATCAGGCCGGTTTGTCGCGTGCCAGCGTGGGCACCCTCAATGTGGCTTTGCGCAACACCAATCTCGAGGGTCTGACGTTGGCCGACGTGCCGGTATTGGCCGATGGCAAAGTGATTTGTTCACGCCTTAAACGGAGCCATTCCCTAAGTGTTCCGCGCCTTGACACGGTCCTGCACATGGGAGACATCTTGCACTTGGTCGGCGATGTCCACGCCCTGCATGGTGCCCAACTGGTGATCGGTGAAATCGTCGAAACCTCGCTTTCCACGCGTGGCACGGAGTTGCGGGTCGAGCGGGTGGTGGTGACCAACGTGCGCGTCATGGGCAAGCGAATTGCCGACCTGGCCTTGCCCCAAAGCTACGACGTTGTGATTTCACGGCTGAACCGTGCTGGTGTCGAACTGGTGCCCGACCACCAGACCACGCTGCAATTCGGTGACATTCTGAATATTGTGGGCATGCCCGATGCGATTGATGTGGTGGCCGGGTTGATGGGCAACGCCCAGCACAAGCTGCAACAAGTTCATATGCTGCCGGTTTTTATTGGTATTGGCCTGGGAGTGTTGCTAGGTTCCATGCCGTTTTATTTGCCTGGCATTCCGGCTGCGATCAAACTCGGCCTGGCCGGTGGTCCGCTGGTGGTGGCTCTGATCGTTTCGCGCATCGGCAGCATTGGCACGCTGCACTGGTTTATGCCCCCAAGTGCCAATTTGGCCTTGCGGGAACTCGGCATTGTGCTGTTTCTGTCAGTGGTAGGGCTCAAATCGGGCGGCCAGTTTTACGAAACCTTGGTCCAAGGCCCTGGGGCCAATTGGTTGCTTTACGGCATGTTGATCACGCTGCTGCCGTTGTTGACGGTCGGCTTGCTGGCGCGATTTTTTGGACACATCAACTACCTGACTTTATGTGGCTTGCTGGCCGGCTCCATGACTGATCCGCCCGCATTGTCCTTTGCCAACGCCATGCACCCCACCAGCGGTGCTGCAGCGCTGGCTTATGTTACGGTCTATCCGCTGGTGATGTTCCTGCGCATCATTGCCCCACAACTGCTGGCCCTGATGCTGTGGGTGTCGGCGTAGCCAAGCCTACAGTACCCGGCAAATCTTGAGCATATTGGTGCCGCCCGGAGAGCCCATTGGCTCGCCACAGGTGATTGCATAAACGTCGCCAGTGTGCATGATGCCGCGCGCTTTAAGATCATTTTCAGCCTCTGCCATCGCGGTGTCTCGGTCGGCGCTGGAGTCATCAATAAACAGCGGACGCACATTTCGGTACAGCGTCATCTTGCGCTGGGTGGCAACTTTCGAGGTGAGCGCGTAAATTGGCACCTTGATCAGGTGACGACTCATCCACAGGGCGGTAGAACCGCTGTCGGTCATCGCCACAATCGCCTTGGCACCCAGATGATGGGCGGTAAACAAAGCGCCCATAGCAATCGACTGATCAATGCGTTCGAAGGTTTTACCGGTAAAGTCGGCCTCGAGCTTGAAGTTTTCTTCACTCTCGGCCGCATGACATATTTTTGCCATTTCAATCACGGTTTCAAGCGGGTATTTGCCTGCTGCGGTTTCGGCCGAGAGCATCACCGCATCCGTTCCGTCCAGCACCGCGTTGGCGACATCGCTAACTTCGGCGCGAGTCGGCACCGGGTTGGTAATCATTGACTCCATCATCTGGGTGGCGGTAATCACCACCCGGTCATGCTCACGGGCCAGCTTGATCATGCGTTTTTGCAAGGCGGGCACCACGGCGTTCCCCACTTCCACAGCCAGATCACCCCGCGCCACCATGATG
>CAIYNH010000927.1 GCA_903927495.1 uncultured beta proteobacterium | reverse complement strand
CCGCCAAGCGCCTTAAGTACACCCATCCACAATGCATCACGCTCCATGTAGGATTCAATTTTATTGCCGTCCCAGGCTGCAGTCTGCACCATGACAATGCCGGTAGAAGGTTGTACGAATACCGCTTGACCGTACAAGCCATCCATGCGAAAGGTGCGCTCACGCATTGGAAGCAACCAGAATTGGTAGCCGTAGCCGTAACGCAATCGGGGTACGATCGGTACAAAAGTTGTAGGCTGGCGCGAAAGTTCAGTAGCATCGAGCAGATAGTCGCGTGGAACAACTTGGTGATCGCCCACCTTTCCATCGTTGGCAAGCAAAAGCCCAAGCCGTCCCCAATCGCGCAGCGACGCATTGAACCCCGCATAGGCGAATTCCTGATGATCCAGGTCAGTAAGCCAGAAGGCATCATGTTCGGCCCCAATTGGCTGCCACAACCATTCAGCAGTGAGAGCGGCCATGCTACGCCCAGTGGCGGCTTTCAAAACCCGCCCCAATACCTCGGTCTCGGCACTGGCGTACGTAAACGTTTGACCAGCTGGTGCGTGGCGATTGGTGATCGAACGCAAAAAGCTGACCACGTCAGGTGTCCCGGTGAGTTTTGCTTGCTTTAAGCGTGCTACATCATCCTGGCCGTCGTAGCGCTCGCTAAAGGTCAACCCCGAACTCATGCGTAGCAAATGGCGAATCGAGGTTTCCCCGTACGGACTGCCAGCCAGTTCCTTGGCGTACTTTCCAGCCAGATCATCCAGTGATGCGATGGCACCACGCGATACCGCAATGCCGATCAGCATTGATGTGACGCTCTTGGCCATAGAGAACGAGAGAAAACGTGCATCCTCGGTTCGTCCATAGCGGTAGCGCTCGGCAACGATTTCTCCGTTCTTTAGAATCAGCAAGCCGGTGGCCCGCGTACGATCCGAGTACTCGTCCAGCGTGTAGCCAAAAAATCCATAACGATAACTGATAGGTGGCGTTTGCGCGGCCTTGGATAAAGCCACAGGTGTCGTGGAGTGCTGTACTGGTGAAGTCAAAAGACCCGGGACCTTGTCCAGCGCCGAAAGTGATCCGACGCGGTAAGGTGTTTCCTGCCAATTGTGGATCGTTGTTCCCACTGGATAGCCCTGGGCCTTGCCAAGCATCCGCTCATCAGGTTCTGCGCTGACCGGTGCAGCCAATGTAATCAGCACGGTCATGAATAGAAGAGCCTTGGGTCGGAGTGTCGTGCCGGCTGCGATGGTCGATGATTGCATTACTTGGTCCTCAGTGGTTAGTCAAACGCAGTTGTCTCAACCCCCGTTTCCAGGTCGATGCATTAAACAATGTAAGCAGAGTGGCTATTGTCTGCATAGTTACATCTATTGATGTTATGTTTAATGGTGAAAACCCTATGTTTTGCAATACCTTCCGCCCTCCATCTAGTTCTTGACATGACCCTCAACGCAGCAGCTACAAGATCAGCGGGTTATCACACCGCCTCGCTGCGATCCGGGTGTTGCTGACAAGCCCCCGCACTGCTGAAGCGTTAAAACCCGCTACAACGCAAAATTTCCACTTCGAAGGCACGCACATAGCGAGACACCGGAAAAAAACGCTTGTAGGGTGGCGCTGCATATCAACGCCAAGTGTGGGATTTACGCGACCACCGATAGTCACCAGCAAAACCAAAGGAAAACAGTGAAAACATTGGTTCGCGCTGTAAGTCGTTGTTCAATATAGAAACCCGCCGTTTTACCTGGACGATTTGCAGCGGTTGCCCAAACCGAACCAAAGAAAACACACTACAGCTCTGTTTAACTTTGATTCCGGAGAACGCACCATGTCCCAAGCAAAAACACTGACCCCGCAGGAACTGCGCCGCGTGCTGGACTACGTTGCAACACGCAAACACGCTGCACGCAATAGAGCCGCCCTGATGATGACGCATTTGGCTGGCATGCGTGTTGGCGAAGTTGCTGCACTACGCATAAGCGATGTTTTAGATGCCGATGGTTCAGTACGCAATGAAATCCGTCTTGATGCGGAACAGACCAAGGGCAACTTTGCTCGGGTCGTGTTCGTCAGCGACAAGCTACGCAAGGAGTTGGCCAAATACTTGTCGCTGTACCGCCCAATCAACCAAGAGCAGAAACTTTTCTACACGCAGAAACGCATGAAGGAAGGATTTGACGCGAACACACTGACACAGCACTTCTGGCACCTGTACCGCGCAGTCGGCATCGAGGGTGCTTCGAGCCATTCGGGTCGCAGGTCATTCATCACAAACCTTGCCAGTAAAGGTGTTGGTGTCCGTGTGCTGATGTCATTGGCCGGTCATAGGAACATATCGACGACACAGGCGTATATCGACGTCAACGACAACCAGAAGCGTGCAGCTGTCGAATTGGCTTGACAATTTTCCTGTGGTAATCTGACAGTCCTCAACAGAGGACATGATGAACACATCACAGGCAATAGACAGTCCCATTGATAGAGCAACGTTGATCGATGTCCAACTTGCAACTGCGTATTTTCCAATCCTCGTAGACTTTG
>CAIYNH010000926.1 GCA_903927495.1 uncultured beta proteobacterium | reverse complement strand
TCGACGTCCCCTATGGAGTCTTTGTAGAAACCAACCGCCGCTCCGGCACGGATGATGTCTTCAAATCGAGCGCCTGGCCCAATCAGCTGGGCGAGATTAGGGTAGAGCGCACGGTACTTCTCATTGCAATATACCAAGCGCTCTTCCGAGTCATAAATCACAAATGCTTCATCGATTGCCTCTATCGATCCATGCAGCAGTTGCATGTTGCGCCGCGCCTCAAGTTCGGACAAATGCTGCTGGGTGATGTTGAGATGGCTTATCACGACACCACCGCGCTCAACTCTTAGCGGTGTCACGTTCATTTTGAACCATCGCTTTTCGGTGGGCGAGTGGCACGGATATTCCAGCTGGAAACTATCTTGCTGACCGTTCAGTACGGCATAAATGCCTGCGAAGGCTTTAGCTCCTTCCTCTGGCAACCCATCATTCCCGTTGGCGTTGCATCCCCCAACAAAGTAGTTCAAACCGATGGGAGCTTGAAGCGACGGCAATGCACCGTTGCATTGAGCAAACTGACGCCACGCCAAATTGAACGCAATAATTCGTCCATCCGCGTTCAAAACGACAATGTGTGCCGCCAAGGAATCCAACACAGCAGTTGTATAGACCTCATTTTTTTGTTGTAATTCTTGTGCCCACTTTCGTTGTGATATGTCATCAAAATCGACCACCACTTGGGCCAATGAGCCATCGGTTCCGTACTGTGCAAAAGCACTGACCATTAGCCAGACCGTCTTCGAGTGTGCGCTGGAATTGACACCCAAGACCTGCTTTTTAATGACCTGTCCACTCGCGATCACACGATTTACCGGGTAATCATGTACTGGAATGGCTCTTCCGGTTACATCCACAAATTGCCAGTCAGCATGTATCACTGTTTGACCAAGCACTTGGTCTACTGATACGCCCAGCAACTCGGCTGCGCGAGGATTGCAAAACAAAATTTGCGTGTCTGGCCCGTGGATAACGACACCCGTTTGTAATTGGGTCAGAATGTCAAAATGCTGAAGGTCTGTAGACATGATATAAAGTCTTTGTTCAGCCGCAAGCAAAATTTGAGTCGCTTTGGCCTTACAAGTGATCAGCCTAAGTGGCGACCAAAAAATCGTAAGGATCGATCCCAAGCCTGCTGAGCCCACACTGCATCGAACTGAGTGTCCGGTAGTCGACCGGGACCAACGGCAGTCTCGTTTGCAAATGCGTGATGTGCTAGGTAACGATGAAATTCAAAGTCGGTGCCAGCAGCACGAAGCTTTTCTTCCAGCAAGTCGATGGTGTCAATTTTGAAGAACTGATCCTGCGTGGCCCAATGGGCTTGCAACGGGGTGCGAATCTTATTGGCATCAATGTATTCAAGCGGTGGGCAGCCATACCATGCAACACCTGCATCGATTTCTGGTGATTGCGTCAGAGCCAGCAGAGTCAGCGCACCGCCCATACAGAATCCAGTGACCCCGACCTTGGATGCACGATTCTTCAGGAACTGCACAGCACCACGGATGTCTTGTGAAGCGGCATCTGCGAAGTCAAGACCTGACATGAGGTGCTGTGCCTCTAGCGCTTCCAAAGTTGATTTTCCACGGTACAAATCGGGCACTAGCGCTTGATAACCCGCGAGGGCGAGACGATCAGCGACTCCGCGAATCTGAGCATTGATTCCCCACCACTCCTGTATGACCACAATGGCAGGAACACTTGAATTGTTTGAAGGCTCGGCCAGATACCCATGTACAAATTTTCCGTCAGGGCGCTGAAAGCTGACAATTGTTCCCATGATC
>CAIYNH010000925.1 GCA_903927495.1 uncultured beta proteobacterium | reverse complement strand
ATGCGGTTGTTGGTGGTGCCAAGCTCGCCGCCAAACAGTTCCTTTGTCGCATCGGCGGATTTCAAAAGTGCCCCCCAGCCACCCGGACCTGGGTTGCCCTTGCATGCACCATCGGTGTAAATATCAATTTGATCCAAAATTTTTACCCTTTATATTTTGCTGATTATTATTGCCTGCAGAACTTACTGAGCCAGTATTTCCTACTACTGAAACAGGAGCATTTGCGAGCCACCTGGCGCGCTTCCAACCCGGCTTGAGGAGAGTCATGCCACGAACGCGCTTGACCGCCACCAGAAAATAGACTGACCCAAAAACCGGCCAAGCGTAAGCACCCAGTCGATCCATCCAGCTAAAGTTGCGCAACCAGGCCTCACTCGATAGCGCCGGACGGTAACAGCCAGAATTCCAGCTTTCGACTTCAAATCCTAGGAGCCGAAGCCAGCTACGCAGCCGCAGTAAACCGATAAACTTGCCAGCATCTGGCAAAAATTTCTGTCCCACCCCAAACCGCTGGTATTGATGCGAACGCCATTGACTAAAACCCCATAAGCTGAGCGGATTCAGGCCACAAATCACCACTCGCCCTTCTGGCACCAGCACCCGCTCAACCTCGCGCAGTGCGGCATGCGGATCAGCGGACAATTCCAGTGCATGTGGTAGCACTACCAGATCCAGGCTATTGGCAGGAAACGGCAGCGCTGAAAAATCAGTGCACAAGGCGGCCTGCTGACAGGGTGTCTGGGTTGCCAACCAGCGATGCGGCATGCGGTTGGCTTTCAGAGCCTCTAATTCGGGCATACCCAGCTGCAGTGCATGAAAACCAAATATGTTAGCCACGGCCAGCGCCATCTGCTCACGCTCCCAGGCTAGCAGGTATTGACCCGGCGGCGAAGCCAACCAGTCAGGCATACCTATAATTTGATCACTCATGAAGTTAATTCCAATTCCCGCATTTAATGACAATTACATTTGGATGTTGCACGACCAACGTCGGGCCTTGGTGGTCGACCCGGGCGATGCAGCACCTGTGTTGGCCGCTTTGCAGCATGAAGGTTTGACGCTCGAGGCGATTCTAGTCACGCACCACCATAACGATCACACTGGCGGTGTTGCAAACTTGCGCCAAGCGACCGGAGCCAGAGTGTATGGCCCAAAGCGTGAGGTCATGCCTGAACCTCTAACCCGACTGGGAGATGATGACACGCTGGCTGCGTTGGATCTGCGCTTTGAAGTGCTGGAGGTACCTGGGCACACCGCTGGACATATTGCCTATTTTTGCCAGCCACCCGATGCAGCGCCGCTGTTGTTCTGTGGCGACACCCTTTTTAGCGCAGGTTGCGGCCGTTTGTTTGAGGGTTCACCGGCCCAGATGCTGACTTCACTAACCCGGTTGGCATCCCTGCCCGATGCCACCCGCGTTTGTTGTGCCCACGAGTACACCCTCGGCAGCCTGCGCTTTGCCCGGTTGGTTGAGCCGGACAATGCCGACTTGCAAACCTATCAGGTTCAAGCGCAAGAACTACGGAGCAACAATTTGCCAACCTTACCCACCACCATGGGTCTTGAAAGATCGATCAACCCCTTTTTGCGAACACGCTGGCCCAGCGTGACCCAGGCTGTGCACCTGCGTGACCCCATGGCCCAAGATCCGGTTAGCGTGTTTGCCGCTTTGCGTGCCTGGAAAGACCAGTTTTGAGAGCTTTTTGTTATTTGTGGGTGCTGCTGACGGCACTTATTCTGGCTGGGTGTGCCAATCTGGTTGTCACTGATCCCATCGGGGTTCTGGTTACCTCTAAGTTGCCATCGCAATCAAATTTCAACTCCGACCCCTCCGACGCCAGCAATTCACTATATCCAGGGGGCGGACTTAAACCATTGTCAGCATCCAGGCTGGGTTCACAATCTGTTCACTCTTTGTTACCCCCGGCAGATTTGTGGGAGCGCATCCGACGTGGCTTTGCCATGCCGGATCTCGATACTGAACTGGTGCGCGAGCGCGAGCTCTGGTACAGCAGCCGGCCCGACTACGTCAACCGCATGACCGAGCGTGGTCATAAATACCTGTTCTACATTGTTGAAGAGTTAGAGCGACGCAACATGCCCAGCGAACTGGCACTGCTGCCGTTCATTGAGAGCGCATTCAACCCACAAGCGGTCTCAAGCGCCAAAGCCGCTGGCATGTGGCAATTTATGCCGGCAACAGGCAAAACCTTCGAGCTCAAGCAAAACATGTTTCGCGACGAGCGTCGTGACGTGCTGGCATCCACCCGTGCAGCGCTGGATTACCTGCAAAAACTGTACGGCATGTTTGGCGACTGGCATCTGGCCCTGGCAGCCTACAACTGGGGCGAAGGCAGCGTCCAGCGGGCCATCAACAAAGCCAACAAGGCGGGCACCAGCACCGCTTACTCTGACTTGTCCATGCCTATGGAAACACGTTTCTATGTACCCAAACTGCAGGCCGTGAAAAACATCGTGGCAGACCCACAATCCTTCAGAATTACGCTCCCGGTTATTGAAGACCACCCCTACTTTCAGGCGGTCGATATCCGGCGTGACATTGATGTGACGATTGCTGCGCAACTGGCAGAGGTGCCGCTGGAAGATTTCAAGGCACTCAATCCTTCTGCCTCCAAACCGGTACTTCTGGCGGCAGGAACACCGCAAATATTGCTCCCATGGGACAACGCCGAGCGGTTCCAAAGCAATCTGGAAGCGTTCACAGGAAGCCGATTGGCGAGTTGGACGGCCTGGATTGCACCCACGACACTCACCCCGGTTGATGCGGCGAAACGCGTGGGCATGACTGAACTGGAGTTGCGCAACGTCAACCAGATTCCCCAGCGCATGCTGATCAAAGCCGGTTCGACGCTGGTCGTGCGCCGGTCCGTCGGGTTTGATTCGGATGTCACCGGTCGAGTGGCTGACAATGGCTACCTGTCACTGGCCCCAGAGGTGGTGCTCAAGAAGATTCTTGTTAAGGCCGGCAAAAAGGACAGCGTAGCGGCGCTCGCGCAGCGCTACAAGGTCAGCCCCCAGAATGTTGCCGAGTGGAACAAGATCAGCATCATGAGTACTTTCAAGTCTGGGCAACAAGTGGCCCTTTATTTGCTGGTGAAAGCACCCGTTGCAAGCATTGGCAAAACGACACCAAAACCAACCCTGGCTCGCGTCCCTGCCAAGCCACAGCCACACAACAAACCCGCCAAACTCACCAGAAAATAGGAATTCTTAAATTCACTGGCAGTGGCAAGCTAGGTATCTGACTGGCATCAATGGGACTTACGGAAAGCCATCCCGAATAGGCGCATCGCCGCAGGGCGTACGTTTCCTACGACTTGACGGTGCAGCGACACAGAGACGATTTTGCGTAAATCCTATACAAATTTAAGTCAACGCCGGTCTACCAGCGCATGTGCAATGGTGCCTAGATCGACGTACTCCAACTCGCTGCCAACGGGTACACCGCGCGCCAAACGGGTCAGGTACAGGCCACGCGACTTGAGCCCGGCATTGATCACATGCGCTGTGGCTTCCCCTTCGGCAGTGAAATTGGTCGCCAGAATCACCTCCTGGACGATACCATCGCAGGCCCGATCAAACAGTTTTTTCAGACCAATGTCTTTGGGACCAATGCCATCGAGTGGACTGAGTTTGCCCATCAGCACAAAGTAAAGTCCCTTGTAGGCACCAGTGCGCTCTACTGCGGACTGATCAGCTGGAGTTTCCACCACGCACAGCTTGCTGGTATCGCGGCGTGAGTCGAGACAGGTGGCGCACACCACAGACTCTGTGAATGTGTGGCAGCGCTCACAATGCACAATGAACTGTGTTGCCTCGTTTAAGGCCCTGGATAAAGTTTGAGCACCACCCCGATCGTGCTGCAGCATGTGAAATGCCATCCGCTGCGCCGACTTCACACCCACCCCCGGCAAACGCCGCAATGCCTGAATCAGTGTGTCAAGGGCGTTGGTATCAGACATGCGTTGACCCGGCAAGACAGCGACATTTTCGCGATTGGGTGCGTCACACGCAGGGCATGCAGACTAGAACGGAAACTTCATGCCACCTGGCAAACCTGGCATACCAGCGGTGATTTTCCCCATTTTTTCGGCAGAAGTGTCTTCGGCCTTGCGTACAGCCGCATTGAAAGCAGCGGCTACCAAGTCTTCGAGCATGTCTTTGTCATCGGCCAGCAAGCT
>CAIYNH010000924.1 GCA_903927495.1 uncultured beta proteobacterium | reverse complement strand
GCTGGTAAGACCACATTTTTCAACGTACTCACTGGACTTTACACGCCCGATACTGGCACTTTTGAGTTGGCTGGAAAACCCTACCAACCAACGGCGGTGCATGAGGTCGCGAAGGCTGGCATTGCCCGCACCTTTCAAAACATACGCCTGTTTGCTGAAATGACTGCACTTGAGAACGTCATGGTGGGGCGACACGTGCGCACTCATTCGGGGCTGCTGGGGGCGGTTTTTCGCACACCTGGTTTTAAGGCTGAAGAAGCGGCCATTGCACAACGCGCCCAAGAGCTACTAGAGTATGTGGGCATTGGAAAATTGACTGATTTCAAGGCCCGTACTCTGAGCTACGGTGATCAGCGCCGACTTGAAATTGCCCGTGCTTTGGCTACTGACCCGCAACTGATTGCGCTCGATGAGCCGGCCGCAGGTATGAACAGCACTGAAAAAGTCATGCTGCGTGAACTGATTGACAAAATCCGCTATGACAACCGCACTATTTTGTTGATTGAGCATGATGTCAAATTGGTCATGGGTTTATGCGACCGGGTCACGGTGCTGGACTACGGCAAGCAAATTGCCGAAGGTACACCCGCTGACGTACAGCGCAACGATAAAGTGATTGAAGCCTATTTAGGCACCGGAGGACATTGACCATGGCGCAAGTATTGTTGAAAGTCAAAAACCTCAAGGTGGCTTATGGGGGCATACAGGCCGTCAAAGGAGTCGACTTTGAAGTTCATGAAGGTGAATTGGTGTCGTTGATTGGCTCAAATGGTGCCGGCAAAACCACCACCATGAAGGCCATTACCGGTACCCTGCCGATCAGCGACGGTGACATCGAGTACCTTGGTCACAGCATCCGTGGCCAGGGCCCGTGGGATTTGGTCAAGCAAGGTCTGGCTATGGTGCCTGAAGGCCGCGGCGTGTTTGCCCGCATGACCATTCTGGAAAATTTACAGATGGGTGCTTATATCCGCAGTGATGTTGCAGGGATTTTGCTGGACATTGACAAAGTGTTTTCTATTTTCCCCCGACTCAAAGAGCGACGTGACCAGCTTGCGGGCACCATGAGTGGCGGCGAACAGCAAATGTTGGCCATGGGTCGCGCGCTCATGAGTCGACCCAAAGTGCTGCTACTGGATGAACCCTCTATGGGACTGTCGCCGATCATGGTCGACAAAATCTTTGAAGTGGTGCGTGATGTTTATGCGCAAGGCGTAACAGTGCTGCTGGTTGAACAAAACGCCAGTCGCGCGTTGGCCATTGCCGATCGTGGCTATGTCATGGACTCTGGCCTCATCACCATGACAGGGGAGGCCAAGGCGATGTTGACTGATCCCAAGGTGAGGGCTGCATATTTAGGTGAATAGCGCGAAGCGTTCGGCCCAACCGAGTACATTCGAACCTTTTGTTAGCTGCTAAATTGATAGCTTCTAACGCCTTCTAGTCAAGCGGTTCGGATGTTTTTTGTTCACATTTTTTGAGTAAGACCGGGGCCATTGACTTTTGGTTAGTGCCCCAAAATTTTTGACAAAAAGTCTTTGCTGCGATCACTTTGTGGGTTGTTGAAAAAGTCGTGCGGGTTGTTTTGTTCAACGATCTGACCTTCGTCCATAAAAATCACCCGATCGGCCACGGCCTTGGCAAATCCCATCTCATGAGTTACGCAGAGCATGGTGATGCCCTCAACTGCCATCTCGATCATCACGTCCAGTACTTCCTTGATCATCTCAGGGTCAAGCGCGCTGGTGGGTTCGTCAAACAGCATGATTTTGGGCTTGAGGCAAAGAGCGCGGGCAATGGCCACGCGTTGTTGCTGGCCGCCTGAGAGTTGCAAGGGGTATTTGCCAGCTTGCTCGGCAATGCGCACCCGCTTGAGTTGAATCATGGCCTTTTCTTCTGCTTCATTTTTTGGCATTTTCCCCACCCACATGGGCGACAGAGTCAAGTTTTCCAATACCGTCAGGTGCGGAAACAGGTTGAACTGCTGGAAAACCATGCCCACTTCTTTGCGCACCTGATCGATGGCTTTGACATCGTCAGTGAGTTCAATGCCGTCAACAATTAGGTGCCCTTGCTGATGCTCTTCGAGGCGGTTAATGCAACGGATCAGCGTCGATTTACCCGAACCAGAAGGGCCGCAAATGACGATGCGCTCGCCTTTGGCAACCGTCAGGTCGATGTCACGCAAGACATGGAAATTGTTACCGTACCACTTGTTGACTTTATCAAAGGTAATGATGGGTTCTGACATGATGAATCCTAATCAGGTGCGGGCAGCGTAGGTGCAGGCCGGCAAGTTATCTAAGTTTTGATTTATTGACCTGCTTTTCGATCCACAGGCTATAGCGCGACATGGAAAAACAAAACACAAAATAGATCAAGGCGATGAACAGGTAGCCTTCAATGCGAAAAGGTCGCCAGTTGGCATCAGAGTTCATTGCCATGCCCATAGCACCGGTGAGTTCATACAGGCTCACGATAGCCACCAGCGAGGTGTCCTTGAAGGTCGAAATGAAGTTGTTCATGATGCCTGGCACGACCATCGCCAGCGCCTGTGGGAGAACGATTTTGCGCTGTGTTTGCCAGTACGAGAGCCCCAGCGTTGCAGCCGCCTCAATCTGACCCTTGGGAATGGCTTGCAGACCTCCGCGAATAACTTCAGCCATGTAGGCCGCAGCAAACAGGGTGATGCCGGCCAGAACCCGCACCACCACGTCAATTGAGAAACCTTGCGGCATCAATAACGGAAACATGAACGAGGCCATGAACAATACCGAGATCAGCGGGACACCCCGAATTAACTCAACATAAATAGTGCACAGACTGCGAATGGCTGGCATACCCGAGCGTCGCCCCATGGCAATGAATAAAGCAATCGGGAAGGCCATGGCCATGGACAGCGAGGCCAACAGAATCGTCAAAGGTAAGCCACTCCACAGATCGGTATCTACGACTACCAGTCCAAAACTGCCACCGCGCATCAGAACGTAGTAAAAGGCCAAACCAGCCACCCATAATGTGGCGAGCCAGGGTTTCCAACAGGCCCGGGTGCAACTGGCGACGATCAACCCCAGCAAAACGACGGTGCAGATCAATGCCCGCCAGTGCTCATCGAATGGGTAGCGACCAAAGATAATGAAACGAAATTTTTCCCGCACTACGCCCCAGCAGGCACCCGCCGCAGTGTGGCAGACCTGGTGGTCGGCAACCCAAACTGCATTCACCAAGGCCCACTGAAACAGCGGCGGCAAAATGGCCAGCATTACCGCGCCGATGGTCAGCGTGCCCAGTGCAGTTTTCCAGTCGTTAAAAAGATTGATCCTGCACCAGGCCACCAGGCCGTCGGTCTTGACTGGGGCCGGTCGCGGCGCGATGGAATGAATCGTTTGTGCATGCATGGGAGTGACCTTAACGTTCCTTTATGGCGGCACGGGCGTTGTACCAGTTCATTAACAACGAAGTGAACAAGGAGGTACTCAAGTACACCAGCATGATGATGGCAATGCACTCCACCGCACGGCCGGTTTGGTTAATGGCCGTGTTGGCGATTGACACCACGTCGGGATAACCAATGGCAACCGCCAGAGACGAGTTCTTGGTGAGATTCAAAAACTGGTTGGTCATGGGCGGAATGATGACGCGAAGCGCCTGCGGAAGCATTACCAGGCGCATGCTCTGACCACGGCTTAGCCCCAGCGCACTGGCCGCTTCTGCTTGGCCAACTGACACCGACTGAATACCGCTGCGAACCACTTCGGCTACGAACGCGGCAGTGTAGATGGTCAAGCCAATCAGGAGGGATAAGAACTCAGGTGTCAGTGAGCCACCGTGTTCAATGGCAAATTCGCCCTGCATCGGTGCATCCATTTGAGTGGGTGCACCGCCCAGTAGCCAACCCAACGCACCAAACGAGAGCACGATCCCGGTCGGTACCCAGAACATGCTTGTGATGCGTCCGGTCATCTCGAAAGCAGCACGCGCACGCCGGCGGTAAACCCAGGCGGCTACCAAGCCAACAATAGTGCCCCACATCGCCCAAACGTGGCCGTTGGCCCACACTGGAATCGGAAAATTCAAGCCACCCTTGCTTAAAAACAATGGCCCCAAAAGCCACGGCTCGGTGGCCGCTGGTAGCACTTCGGTGAACAGCAAGTACCACATCAACAATTGCAATAACACAGGAATGTTGCGAAAAAATTCAACATATCCCACACTCAGACCACGAATCAAGGCATTCCGTGCAAAGCGTCCCACACCAATCAAGGTTCCCAGCAGCGTGGTGAGGACGATACCCAGAACAGCCACCCGTAGCGTATTGGTCAGGCCAATCAGGTAGGCGCGCCAGTAGGGCTCACCCGAATCAAAAGCAAACAAACTCTCGCCAATGTCAAAACCTGCGGAACTGGTCAAGAAGTCAAAGCCGCTTTGTATACCTCGAGCCTGCATGTTGGTGGCGGTGTTGTTTGCAAGGTATAACACTGTGAGCACAATCACGGCGACAGCCACGACCTGATAGACCAGCGCACGAAACGCCTGACTGCGCCAAGACCAGATCTTTTTGGGCGGAGAGGATGTTGGGTTGGACATGGCAGCCCTCATTGCAGTGGATGGTGTTTTACAAGTGGAAAAGGGCAGTGCATGAAGTGTGCATCTGCCCTTTGCTCAGGCCGGGGTGGTGTGTTTCCCCTGCTGAGCAGGATATTACAGGATATTACCGGATGGGGGGTGCGTACTGAATGCCACCCTTGTTCCACTGGTTGTTTAACCCACGGGGCAGTTGAAGTGCTGACTTCGGACCTACATTGCGCTCAAAAATTTCACCGTAGTTGCCGGTGGTCTTGACCGCGCGAGCCAGCCATTCTTTGTCCAGTCCCAACAATTTGCCGGTGTCTTCGGTGGTGCCCAAAATCCGACCCACTACAGGGTCTTTGCTGCTGGCCTTGAGCTCATCTACATTGGCCAGGGTCACGCCGTATTCCTCAGCTTCCAGCAGGCCAAAGATGGTCCACATCACGACGGCACGCCATTCGTCATCGCCCCGTCGGACCAGTGGGCCCAAGGGCTCCTTGGAGATCAATTCGGGCAAGATCAAGTGATCCGCAGGATTCTTGGCCGACTTGTTGCGAACCGACGCCAAGCCAGAGGCATCGGTGGTGTAAGCCACACAGCGGCCAGAAAAATAAGCACCTTCCACGGCATCGAGTTTTTCAAACACTACGGGTTTTATATTCAACCCGTTAGCCTTAGAGTAGTCGGTCAGGTTGTTTTCGGTGGTGGTGCCCGACTGCTCGCAGACAGTCTGGCCCTTGAGTTGTTTAGCGCTCTTGATTTTGCTCTTGACTGGCACCATGAAACCCTGTCCGTCGTAATAGGTCACGGCGGTCTGGCTCAGCCCCAGCGAGGCATCGCGGGTCAGTGTGAAGGTGGTGTTGCGCGACAAAAGATCAATTTCGCCAGATTGCAGCGCTGTAAAACGGGCTTGTGCTACCAGCGGCACATACTTCACCTTATCGCCATCACCCAGTGTGGCTGCAGCCACTGCACGGCACACATCCACGTCAATACCGCTCCATTTACCAGCTGAGTCTGCAGCGCTAAAGCCTGCCAGCCCGGTATGCACGCCGCAAATCAATTGTCCACGGGCTTTGATGCCATCGAGGGTTTTGCCAGCGTGGGCAGGGGCGGCCAGCAGGGTACAGCAGGAAGCTGCAAAAACAGCCAAGGTTTTCAGATTGCTCAAATGCATGGGGTTTGACTCCAATTGATAAAGAAAAATATTGGTATGTTGACGAACCAAAAGCACTCTTCAACAAGACTTGCACTTTAACAGTGCCCAACTGCTCGTTGCATCCGGGTTTACACGTGGGATTTATTCAAATCTGCATTCGCAGGGGCAATTAACAAGTTTTGCAACCAATTCATATGCAGTAAGCATGCCATTCACCGGTGGCACTGTCAAAATCGCAACTTCGCCAATTTTGATGTCCTTGATGTGCCAAGCTGAACTAGCCGAACTGACGATGGTGCTGCTGACGGGATCATATGAACCACGAGAATGAGTCACGTGTTCAACATAAGGAAATGTGATGACTTTGAAATCTGTCGCCCCTGAAAAGGTCGGCCTGTGCCCAAACCGCATGCAGCGCCTGATGGATGTATTGCAAGCTGAGGTCGATAAAAAACGCCTGCCCGGCGCGGTGGCGCTGGTCGCGCGGCACGGGCAAGTTGCCCTGTTTGACAGTTTGGGCCACCTCAACCCGGCCCAAGGCACGGCTATGAAGCGGGACGCGCGCTTTCGGATTTATTCCATGACCAAGCCGATTGTTTCGGTTGCGGTCATGATGTTGATGGAGGACGGAAAGCTGTTGTTGAGCGACACGGTGGCCAATCACTTGTCAGAATTTGTCTCTCAACAAGTTGCAGTTATGCTGGATGGCAGCCTTCAATTGCAGCCATCTCGCCAGCCTGCCACCCTGCATGACCTGCTGCGCCACACGGCAGGAATGACCTATGAGTTTTTGGGTAACACTCCGGTGCAGCGCCAATACACCCAACTGCGAATTGGCTCGCGCGAACGTAGCCTGGCTGACTTCACCCAGCAGTTGGCAGCATTGCCGCTGATCTGTGAGCCTGGCACTGCGTTTGAATACAGCCGCGCCACAGATGTGTTGGGACGAATCATCGAGACGGTGTCAGGCCAGTCGTTGCAGGCATTCCTGAAGGAGCGCATATTTGAACCACTGGGTATGCCTGACACTGCGTTTCACGTGCAGGCGCATCACCACGAACTCATTGCCGAGCCCTTTGCCCGTGACCCCGATGGTGGTGTGCAGATGCGCGTGATTGATGTCCGCAGTGACGCGGCCCTGGCCTCTGGCGGCGGCGGGTTGACATCGACTGCGATGGATTACGCCCGCTTTTTACAGTTCATGCTGAATCGGGGGGAACTTGACGGTGTTCGCTTGCTGGGCCCGCGCACGATTGACTTCATGACCACTGATCATTTGGGCGACATTGGGGTGTTCAGCGCCGGATCACGTTCGTTGTTGCCCGCAGGGCATGGTTTTGGCCTGGGTTTTGCGGTGCGAAAGCATTTGGGAGTGACCTCGGTGCCAGGGTCGGTGGGCACCTATTTTTGGGGCGGTTTGGCAGGGACCACGTTCTTTGTCGATCCGGCCCTGGACATGTTTGCCATTTTGATGTTGCAAGCACCAAACCAGCGTGAGTACTACCGCATGTTGTTTCGGAACATGGTGTATGCGGCGTTACTTGATTGATCGCTTAGGACCGGCTACTTGGGTTGATTGCAATTTGGAATAACCGGCACCCGAACCCGCAACTTGCGAGTCGCGAGTAACATACGGGTGTCGCTGCTAGCGAGCTCACCTAAACAAGTGTCGTCGTGGAGATCGCAATGCTTAAGAATACAAACCGAAAACAAGCCATTAGCTTTGCCAGGGTCGCGGTGCCAAAAGTGAGCCTGTTGTCCAGTCGCTGTCTCCATCCACATGCATGAGTGCACCTGGCCAGGCAGGCAGCAACGAGTCAACGCCGCTTGGTGGGGGACGTGCGCATGAACTTCCGACTTTTTCACTTGCACTCACTTAAAACCCGGGTGACTCTATTTACGCTGGCGATTTTCGCGGTCGGAATTCTGGCCCTTTCGCTCTATGCCAGTCGCATGCTGCGCCAGGATATGCAAGGCCTCTTGGGCGAACAGCAGTTCTACACCGTGTCTGTCATCGCCAGTGAAGTCAATGACGGACTGAGTGATCGCATGCATGCACTTGAAACCATTGCCCGGGAAGTGACTCCCACAGTATTGGGCAATGCGGCGACGCTACAAACGCTGCTCGAACAGAGGCAACTATTGCAACTGCTGTTCAACGGCGGCATTTGGGCTGCCCGATCGGATGGCACCGTGATCGCCGATGTGCCACGCTCGGCAATGCGCATTGGTGTCAATTATCTGGAGATGGATTTCATAGCCACTGCACTGAATGAAGGCAAGTCGTCCATCAGTCGGCCGGTCATTGGCAAACAATTAAAGGCTCCCGTTTTCGCCATGACGGTTCCCCTGCGTGACGCTCAGGGCAAGGTGATTGGCTGTTTGACTGGGGTCACCAACCTGGGCATGCCGAACTTTCTTGACAAGATAGCCCAAAGTCAATATGGCAAAACTGGCGGCTATTTGCTGATTGCTCCGCAGCACCAACTGGTTGTCACCGCTACCGACAAGAGCCGAATCATGCAGAACGTTCCGGCAGCTGGCATTAATGCCATGCACGACCGTTATATGCAGGGCTATGAAGGCTTTGGTATCACGGTCAGTTCTCGCGGAGTGCGGGAACTGACAGCTGCCAAGGGCATACCTGCTGCGGGTTGGTTCGTCGTTGCCACGCTGCCAGCCCAGGATGCCTTTGCATCGATTGACAGCATGTTGCATCGCCTGTTGCTCGGTGCCTTGGTATTTACCATACTGGCCGGTGCGCTGACATGGTGGCTGATCACCCGTATGCTTCAATCTCAGCTGTCTCCCATACTCTCAGCCAGTCGTGCCATATCCAATCTGGCCGGTAGTGATCATCCGGCGCAGGCCTTGCCGGTCGCGCGCAAAGACGAAATTGGTGAGCTAATTGGTGGCTTCAACCTGCTGCTGGAAACCCTGGGGCAGCGAGAGGCTGCACTTGTCGACAGTGAGGAGCGCTGGAAATTTGCTATCGAGGGTACTGGCGATGGCCTTTGGGACTGGAATATTCAGACGGGTGAAGCGTTCTACTCACCTCGTTACAAGGAGATGCTCGGGTTTTCCGAGGACGAAATTGGCAAAACGGCTGACGAATGGCTCAAGCGCATTCACCCCGACGATGTGCCCATGGTGATGGCAACCATGCAGCCCTATCTCGACGGAAAAGGCGGGTCAGTTACAGTTGAGTTTCGCATGCTGCGAAAAGACGGTAGTTGGCAGTGGACTCTGGGCCGTGGCCTGGTCGTTAGTCGCAATGCCGATGGTCAGCCCTTACGCATGATCGGCACCAATACCGACATCACTGCACGCAAACAATCGGAAGCGGACATGCGTGAGAGCGAAGCTCGCTTTCGCACCGTGTTTGAATTAGCCCCGGACGCAATCGTTATGCATCGCGCTGGGAAAATGCTGTTTGTCAACCCGGCGGCAGTGGCCATGTTTGGCGCAAAATCTGAGAGGGAACTCTTGGGTAAACCCATTCTGGAACTGATTCATCCAGATTTTCACAAAATTGTGCTCGAACGAGCCATGCGGGGTACAGACCAAGGCATTGCCGCGCCGAGATTGGAAGAAAAATACATCAAACTTGACGGAACTGTCTTTGATGCCGAAGCACAGGGTCAACCGATTACTCTGGCTGGTTCACCAGCCGTGCTGGCGACGTTGCGCGACATTACCGCACGCAAACAAGCCGAGGCCAAACTCGAACTTGCCGCAGGTGTCTTTATCCACGCGTTGGAAGGCATCATGATCACCAAGCCCGATGCCACCATCATTGATGTGAATGGGTCCTTTACCCGCATCACCGGCTACACCCGCGACGAGGTGGTGGGGAAGAATCCACGCATTCTGAATTCTGGCCGACATGGAGCGGAATACTTTGCCGCTATGTGGCGCTGTCTGATTGAGCAGGGTTACTGGTATGGCGAAGTCTGGAACCGGCGCAAAGACGGCGAACTGTTCGCCGAGATGCAAGCCATTAGTGCGGTGCGCGATGCACAAGGTAAGGTTCAGCATTACGTTTCCCTGTTCTCTGATATTACCGAGCGTAAAGAGCATGAAAGCCAGTTGGAGCACATTGCTCACTTTGATGCATTGACCCATCTGCCCAACCGCGTGCTTATGGCTGACCGGTTGCAGCAGGGAATGGTCCAGGCACAGCGGCGTGGTCAGCAGTTGGCAGTGGTTTATTTGGACCTGGATGGCTTCAAAGTGATCAACGACCAACACGGACATGAGGCCGGCGACAAGGTTTTGATCGCCCTGGCGCTGCGTATGAAAGAGGTGTTGCGGGAGTGTGACACGCTGGCGCGCATGGGTGGCGACGAGTTTGTGGCGGTGCTGATTGACCTGGAGAACACCTCGGCTTGCCTGCCTCTGTTGACGCGGTTGCTGGTTGCCGCAGCCCAGCCGGTACTAATGGGAGACCTTAGTCTGCAGGTCTCGGCCAGTCTGGGTGTCACGTTCTACCCTCAGGTACAAGAGATCAACGGCGACCAGTTGTTGCGCCAGGCCGACCAGGCCATGTACCAGGCCAAGGTGGCGGGCAAGAACCGTTACCACTTGTTTGATGCCGTAAAAGACAGCAGCATTCGCATCCACCATGAGAGTCTGGAGCGCATCCGCCTGGCGTTGTTGCAGGGAGAGTTTGTCCTGTACTACCAACCCAAGGTCAATATGCATAGCGGCAAAGTCATTGGAGCCGAGGCGCTGATTCGTTGGCAGCATCCGGAAAAAGGCTTGCTCGCTCCGGCCGCATTTTTGCCGGTTATTGAAAACCACCCGCTGGCGGTTGCCGTGGGTGAGTGGGTGATAGACACCGCTTTGACACAAATGGCCTTGTGGCATGCGCTAGGGTTGGACCTGCCGGTCAGTGTCAACATTGGTGCACACCAGTTGCAGCAAACCAATTTTGTGGAGCGTCTGATGGCCATTCTGGCTGCACACCCATTAGTGCGACCAGGATGTCTGGAGCTCGAAGTGCTTGAGACCAGCGCGCTGGCAGACATGGCTCAAGTGTCACAGGTGATTGAAGCCTGTGCACAAATCGGCGTGATGTTTGCACTGGACGACTTTGGCACCGGCTACTCGTCACTGACCTATCTCAAGCGATTGCGTGTCACCCTGCTCAAGATCGATCAGAGCTTCGTACGCGACATGCTCGATGACCCCGATGATCTGGCCATTTTGCAGGGTGTGATCGGACTGGCTGCGGCCTTTAAGCGTCAAGTTATCGCCGAGGGCGTGGAGACGGTGGCGCACGGTACCCTGCTGCTGCAGTTGGGCTGTGAGCAAGCGCAGGGCTACGGTATTGCGAGGCCGATGCCAGCCGATCAACTGCCGGCCTGGGTTGCATCCTGGCAACCTGATCCGATCTGGGCTGAGTTGCCCTGGGCTGGCGGCCAGGCCTGAGGTACTCCCCTGATAATTTGCCTCTAGAGCCTGTCAGACGAGTATTGGCTGCTATCAATTTAAATTTTTGCTGAAGAATCCTGAATTCAGATTGGCAGAAAAATTGAATGCGCCGATTAGGCAGTCATAAAGATAAAAGAGATTGTTGTGCATCTCCGCACCCTCCTGAGCCGGTTGGAGCCGCCTGGAAACGGGTTTCACGCTAGGTGATGGTCTTGCAATAAATGTGGCTGAAGCGACCGTCAGATAAGCATATGAAGCTATCAATAATATAGCAAAAAGATTCTCATAAGTTGCGCTAGAGCGCGGCTGCGGTTTCTTGTTCAGATGTTTCCTCTGTAGCGCAGGTCGATCCACCACAGCCGTGGACGATTTCCTTGGGCAGCGCTTGTGGCATGTTGACAATACCGGTTGCAGGGTCGTACCCAACGCCGCGCAAGTGCAGGGCCAGCGCCGCGTCCATGCTTTGCGCGTGTTGCGGAAACCAGACACCCAATTCGTCAGCCATTTGCCGAACCACAGCAAGTTCGCCGTTGGAGCCTCTTTTGTCGCCTTCGCGCATCACCTGGAGCACCACCAGATGCTGTGTGGTATGGCAGTTGGTCGAAGAAAAACGGGTGTCGCGCATCCAACTGTCTTCGCGCGTGAAGTGCTCGTCGGTGTGCGTTACCAAGGCGCGCCACAGCGGCATCAATTCGGTATCAGGGGCGTTCACAACCTGAGCCAACAGGTTGACAAATTCTTCATGCGTGGCATCCATGACGGGCAAGCCTAGTGCGAGTGTTTCTGACCATTGCAAAGCGGGCATTCCAATATCCTTCAAAAATGAAGTCGAGAGCATAAGTTCAATTCAACCCTTGAATTTGATCAAGGTCATGAAGTCATAAAGTTGATGTCTTTTCACAAGATGGTTTCTTGTTTCAAATGTTGATTTATATCAAAGAGTAATTTCCTCGAAAGTTCATCATTCGCCCAGTCGGAAAAAGCACCTAGCAACCCGTTCAGGTGGAAAGCCGCGATTTGAGGAACAAACCATGTTTCAGGTACGTATTCACGGACGTGGCGGCCAAGGGGTCGTCACTGGCGCAGAGATGATGTCCATCGCTGCATTTTTGGGGGGCCGCCACGCGCAGGCATTTCCCAGTTTTG
>CAIYNH010000923.1 GCA_903927495.1 uncultured beta proteobacterium | reverse complement strand
TGCTGGCCGCGGCTCGCAACATTGGCCGCTACATGACCGAAGACAAGCTGGTGGTCAGCAAAAGCACCGTGCCGGTGGGCACAGCCGAGCGGGTGCGTGCTGCTATTTCCGAAGAACTGGCAAGTCGTGGCGTGCAACTAAGCCTGCATGTGGCCAGCAACCCCGAGTTTCTGAAAGAAGGCGCAGCGGTAGAAGACTTCATGCGGCCAGACCGCATTGTGATTGGCACTGACAGCGACTTTGCCACCGACTTGCTGCGCGAGCTGTATGCGCCGTTTCAGCGCAACCGTGAGCGCCTGATACGGATGGACATTGCCAGCGCAGAACTCACCAAGTACGCCGCCAACGCCATGCTGACCGCGCTGACCTGCAACTGGTCAACAGCCCGATGGACGCGCTCAAAGGTGCAGACGCCCTGCTCATCGTCACCGAATGGAAACCCTTCAAGAGCCCGGACTTTGCGCTGATGAAGCAGTTGCTGCGCCAGCCGGTGGTGTTTGACGGACGCAACCTTTACGAGCCGGCGCGGGTAAGGGCTGCAGGGCTGGAGTATTTCTCGGTGGGGCGGGGGTAAGGTTGACATGAAGTAGTGCTTTGGCTTTCACCAATTGAATGAAATTATTCTTATAATTGCTTTATGGAGTCAATTAAAGGTATTTTTTCATTCAAGACTGTGCTAGCGAAGCTGCCCCGGGGTGAGCCGCTAGGCTTGGCCATGCTGGCCCAGTATGGTGTAAGTGCTTTCCGGGCCTCAGCATTGGCGCGCAGCGGGTGGCTCACGCATTTGGCTCGCGGGGTGTATGTGCTGCCGGGCGATACGCTGGAGCGCGACGCTTGCCTGGCCTTTCTGTCCCGACAGGTAGCTGGCTTGCACGTGGGGGGCAAATCGGCGTTGGGGGCCAGTGGTGTGCGCCAGAACGTGGCTTTTCGTGATGTGCTCTCGCTTTGGGGTGACCGGGCCAAGCCGCTGCCAGATTGGTTTACACAAAGGTTCGAATGTCAGTATCAGTCAACCCAACTTTTTGATGCCAGTTTGGCAAAGGGCTTTGCTTTGCAGCCACTCCCGGTGGGCCGGTCAGACGTGTTGGTGGCTACACCCGAGCGCGCCCTGCTTGAACTGCTAAGCGATGTGGGCAAGGGCCAGTCGCTGGCGGAGGCGCGCCAACTGGTGGAGACGCTGCACAGCTTGCGCAGTGAGGTGCTTGACGTGTTGCTGTCCCACACCACCCGCATCAAAGTCGTGCGCCTGGCGCAGGCACTGGCGGCAGAGTTTGATCTGCCCTGGGCACCCCTGGCAGCATTGCATAGCCAGCGCCTGGGTGGTGGCAAGCGCTGGATAGCGGTTTCCAGATCTGGTGAGCGGCTGGACCTGAAGGGCGCTTGAGAACTTTATGAACCAGATTTATGTCGACACAGTCAGGCTGCTGCTGGCCATTGCGTCGTCAGTTTTTGAGTCGAAGAACTTTGCGCTCAAAGGGGGTACGGCGCTTAATCTGTTTGTGCAGGACATGCCGCGCTTGTCTGTTGATATAGATGTTGTTTTTACAGACTGGAATCTTGACCGCAATGCCGCGCTGGCGGCTATTGCAGTGGCGTTGGCCCAGGTGCAGGCGGCACTTCAAGCGCGCGGATATCGCGCCACGCCCCTGCGCTCCCGCTTGGGTGATGAGGTGAAGTTGATGGTGACAAGTGATTTGGCCAGTGTCAAGGTCGAAGTCAACTTTGTCTTTCGCGGAACCGTGCTGCCGGTCGTTCAGATGCCTCTGGCATTGGCCGCAAGATCATTGTTTGCCACTGGTGTGACACTGCCGGTGCTGGATACGCTGTCGTACTGCGCTGGGCGCAGAGGCCGGAATTGTTGTTGCTATTGCAATAATATTGTTGACAAATGCCTGTTAATTGCAACATACTTTCGCCATGAGCCTCCGTTCCCTTTCAACACATGAGCAGGCTGTGCTGAACCTTGCCAAGGCGAGGCCACTGCTACGCGCTCGGGATCTTGGGCAACACGCGCTGCCCACCATTGTGCTCAGCCGACTGGTTGCCGCAGGAAAGCTCGAAAGAGTCGCCCGAGGGGTGTACGGTCTGCCAGGGCAGACAATTAGCGAACACCGTTCACTAGCGGAAGTGGCGCTGCGAGTGCCGCAGGGTGTTGTTTGTCTGCTTTCAGCACTGCGCGTGCATGGCATTGGCACACAGGCACCTTTCGAAGTCTGGCTTGCCATTGCGCATCGTGCACCGATTCCACGTCTTGACCAACCAAAAATCCGGCCCGTGCGAATGTCGGGCGCAGCCTTTACCGATGGCATTGAACATCTGTCGGTCGATGGCGTGAGTGTGCCGGTGTTTAACGCTGCCAAGACCGTGGCCGACTGCTTCAAATACCGTAACAAGATCGGCCTGGACGTTGCGCTGGAAGCTCTGCGTGATGGATGGGCGCAACGAAAATTCACGATGGACGAGATCTGGCACTTCGCGACTATCGACCGCGTGGCAAATGTCATACGTCCCTACCTGGAAAGCGTGACAACGTGAGCCGAAATTTGGCGGCGTCCGTTCGAGCACGTCTGAAGCGGCACGCCGACGCGACCAAACAAGATTTCAACCTGACACTCACGCACTACGGTCTGGAGCGGCTGTTGTACCGGTTGTCGATCTCAGAGCACGCATCGAACTTCCTGCTCAAGGGAGCGCTTCTGTTTACGCTTTGGTATGGCATTGCGCACCGACCAACCCGTGATGCCGACCTTTTGGGCTTTGGTCCTGACGACATCGACACAGCGGTAACGACCTTTCGCAAGATTTGCCAGGTTCCTGCAGAAGACGGTGTGGTGTTTGATCCCGATACCGTCAAGGGGTCGATCATCCGCAAGGAGGCTGGATATGGTGGTGTCCGGATCGACCTTGAGGCAACGCTTGATGGTGCGCGCATCGCGCTGCAAGTAGATATTGGCTTCGGCGATGCGGTGACGCCAGAACCGCAAGCGATCACTTACCCGGTACTGCTGGAAGATTTTCCGGCACCGCAATTGCGGGCGTATCCGAAATACACGGTTGTCGCAGAAAAATTCCACGCTGTCTGCCTGCTGGGCATGACCAACACGCGGATGAAAGACTACTTCGACTTGTGGGTGCTACTGGATGACAACGCGCTTGACCCATCAGAAATGCGCAGAGCTATCGAAGCAACCTTCGAGCGCCGCAAGATGGCCATGCCGACCATCATGCCGGTGGGTCTTTCGGATATTTTCGCGATCGACACCGTTAAAAAACTTCAGTGGAAGGCATTTCTGAACAAAAATCGACTTGACGAAGTCGAGCTGAAAGAAGTGGTGAATGAGTTGCGCGAAAAGTTCCGTGCCGCTGGAGTAGTCTGATTGAAGGCGCAGTTTGAGACACTCAAATGATCAAT
>CAIYNH010000922.1 GCA_903927495.1 uncultured beta proteobacterium | reverse complement strand
TGGGGGCAAGTGCCTAAACGCCAAAACGCAAAACCCACAATTCACAGTCAACAGTTCAACCCAGCCGGTTGTGACTTCAATTCGGTCAGTCCGGTGCTGCGTCAAACGGTTCAGGCAGATCGGTGGCGTGCTGTGCGGCGCTGATGATGTGGTCAAACTTGCCTGCGTTGAACAGTTTCAGGAATGAAGTCACGACCGTGGGGTCAAACTGGGTACCTGCACCTTGTTCAATTTCGTGCGCGGCATCTTGCGGATTCCATGGCTCTTTGTAGGGTCTTCGACTGATCAGGGCATCAAATACATCGACCACGCTAACGATTCGGGTGACCAGGTGAAATTCATGCGACGGGCGCCCTTCAGGGTAGCCCTTGCCATCCCAGCGTTCGTGGTGGTGCATGGCGACATCACAGGCCACGCTCAGAAAACGGTCACGCTGCAGGATGTTTCCACCAATGTAGGTGTGCGTGCGAACAACCTCAAATTCGCCCGGATCAAGACGGCTCGGTTTGCACAGGATGGCATCTGGAATGCCAACCTTTCCCACATCATGCAGACGACTGGCCTTACCAAACAAGCTGGCTTCTTCTGCTGTGATGCCCATCTCCAGTGCCAGCAGGCGGGTGTAGTGATCAATGCGGCGGATATGACTGCCCGTGGTGTGGTCCTTGAACTCAGCGACCTTGGCCAGCATGTCGATCATGTGGTCGTAAGATTGTGACAAATCGATGTGCAGCCGTAAATTTTCGAGGGCGCTGGCACATTGCTGGGCCACCATGCTGATCAGGCCGCGATCAGCATCGCTCAAATCCTGGGTTGGTTCGATGTAGATGAAGCCTACCGGCAGGCGCTGCACCAGCAATGGCACGACGTAAGCATCTTTGCGCAAACCATCGGGGATTTGACCGGTGAGCACTGCCTCCGTGCATTGTTTGCGAATTTGTGCAAAGCGATCTTGAATAGCCAGGCTGCCAGAAGTCGCCTGAACGGTGATATCGATCTCATCAAAGGTCGCGATGACACCACCAATGGTTGATATAAAGCTCGACTCCGATAAATTGCACAAGCCGATGATCTGCGTCAGCACCCCCTGAAAAAATTGATTGAGTGAGCGATTGGAGATTCGATAAATGTCAGGGGCCGCCTCCAGTACTCTGGCCAGACCCTGGCGATTCAGGTCGATTGTGCGCAGATCGCGGTAGGCCTTGAGTGCTGACCTTACCGATGTGTAAAGGTGGGTGGCTGTGAGTTCGGTTTTGTCTTTGTAATCGTCAATGTCGTAGTGGTCGATCACAAACCGTTCCGGGGCCAGCCCTGGTTGACCGGTGCGGATGATCAGACGCATCATCAGATTATTCAGGTCATTGCGGATGTACTCCACCAGGCGCAGGCCGGCATCGTCGGTTTCCATCACCACATCGATCAGAGCCACCGCAATGTCGTCGTGCTGGGCCAGCACTTCACGGGCTTGCTTGGCGGAGCTGGCCTCGACGATGTCAAGGTCACGCTCGGCAAACCGGAAGCCTTTGAGGTTCAGGCGGGTCAGCTCCAGCATGTCGGGTTCATCATCGACAACCAGCAGTTTCCAGCGGTGGCGGGTACTCGCCATGGGAAGGGTGACGCTGTCGGGTTCAGCTTTGTTTCGGATCAGTTTCATGCGTGAGCTTCCTGTGGGGACGGCTGCGAAGGTTCTGGAAATTGAATGTGAAAACAGCAACCGGCGTTGGGTGAGCTAACGCATTCAATGCTGCCCCCCAATTTGGTGGTGACGATGTTGTAGCAAATATACAGCCCGAGTCCGGAGCCACCCTGAGCTCGCCGGGTGGTGTAAAACGGCTCAAAGATGCGTGATACTTGGTCTTCAGTCATGCCCACGCCATCATCGGAAAAGTGCAGCTGCACTGCATCGCCCTGACGCAAGGCCGCAATCCGAATATTGCCCGGGCGTGTGCCGTCGTCAAAGGCGTGTTGCAGCGCATTCATGATCAGGTTGGTCAGCAACTGCTCCAGCAAACCCGGCACACCCTTGATAAGAAGCTCCTCGGCACAATCAATGTGGGTGGTGACGGGCAAGCGTTTGAGGCTGTGCTGCAAGGTGGCGCAGACATCCTGAATCAGCTCTTTCATACCAAAAGAGCGCACTTGTTCGGAGGATTGATCCACCGAGGTGCGCTTGAGGCTCTGTACCAGGTGGGCGGCACGACGCAGGTTGGACAGTGCCAGCGCGCCCCCTTGGCGCAGGTGCTCGAGTTCGGCGCGAAGTTCAGTCTCGCTGACCTCTTCCTGTGTCATCAGGGTGTCGATATGGGCCAGGATGTCGGCGTGCTGAGAAATGGCACCTACCGCCACCCCAACCGGAGTGTTGATTTCATGCGCAAAGCCCGCCACCATGCGCCCCAAAGAGGCCATTTTTTCGCTTTGCACCAACTCGTCCCGGGTGGTTTCCAATTCTTGCATCTTCAGTACCAGTTCAAGCCAGCGCTTGCGCAGCAACTCCAGCAGCAACCAACCCAGCGCAGCCATCAGCATGAACACACCCGTGTGAAGTAGGGCGGTTTGCCGCACACTGGCTTGGTTGGCCATCTGAATCGGTGCATAACGCTGCGAGACACTCACGCCGCCGCGAATATCGCCTTCCCTGTATCCTTGCGAAGCGTGGCACTGCAGGCAGGGCTTTTCAACCCGCAAAGGTGCCATATAGCGCAGCAGGGGTCCGTCTATGCTGGATTCGACTTCAATGGACTCCTGTGTACCGCCTTCAAAAGCCAGTAATGCTTTGCGTTCCCAGGTATCCGGCGCATTTTCGGGACGGATCGGTTTCAGGCTGGTCAGACGGAAAATGGCTCCCGTGTCAATTTTTGCAATTTCGCCAATCAGGCGCGTCATGTAAGCCGGATTGACCAGCGTCAGCGCCAGGCCGTCAGTGGTCATGACATCACGCAGCGGATGTTGAAGGTACGGATTGGGTTGAGTGGCCGGAGTTATGGGCACATACACGCCGCCGTGGCTCGCATTCCAGTTGCGTGTGACAACCACCATACGAAACATGTTGCGAGCACCTTCGGCGGCGACTTGAATGCTGGTGTGCTCAATATCACGACTTTGGGATTGCCATGACAGGAAAATCGCTGCAGCCCAGGCACCCAGCAGCAGCCACCACCAGCGGCGTTGATTAATAAATGCAGGTATTTTGTTGTTGGTAAAAGCCATGGTATTGCGTCGCTGTGTGCCAATGTGATCCAAGCCAGAGATGCGGTTGGCAGAGTAGCATAAATTTTTAACCATTTGAGCTTCAAAATTAGACGCTATGGTGAACAAAAAAAGAAGCCTGAACTGACTCCTGCTGCCCAAGCCAGCAGCGTGGTTAGTGCAAGTGCAAAACCACCACCACTGTATGCCACCGAAATTCACCGCTTTTGCTGCGATTGCCGATATTGCCGATATTGCCGATATTGCCGATATTTTGTTACTGGTTTTACCGGCACACCGAAAACCGCGTCAACACTGAGATCGAATCCATGCGCCAAACCTTTGGCCCCGGAATCGCCGGAGCCATGTGGCGTTTTCAGGACGATGTCTTGCTCGGCATTCTGGTGGGTATGGAGACTTTGCCGATGGCGTTGGGGGTCAAGGTGCTGGATCAGCAGGGTCAACTGGTGCATGCGGTTGCTGAGCGCACAGCGCAACTGCAGCATCGGTGTGGTGTCGCTGTTGCCAGGTGCCAACAATTCACCAGCTACTTTGCAGCTGCTGGTTGACCAGGCCCTCTATCGCGCCAAGGCTGAAGGCCGAAACCGCGTAGTTGCCGAAGCTGCCAACGCCGAGTAATTCCATTTCCATATCACTCCGACACTTTGTTGCTTCGCCTTGCCCTGCGTCAGCACTGGCTTCGGCTTCGCGTTTCGTGTCGTATCGATCTGGAAACGGAATAAGACCGCCAGGATGGCCGTTACTTGCCGTTGATACCCAGCAACTCGACCTCAAACAACAGCGTGGCATTGGCTGGAATCAGACCGCCACCGGCACCCCGTTCGCCGTAGGCAATTGAGGCCGGGCAAGTCAGCTTGGCTTTGCCGCCGACATGCATGCGCTGCACGCCTTCGGTCCAGCATTTGATGACGTTGCCCAAGGGAAATTCAATCGCCTGATTGCGCTTGTAGGAACTGTCAAATTCCTTTCCATCAGGAAACGTGCCACGGTAATTGACCTTGACGGTGTCACTGGCCTTGGGACTGGCACCTGTGCCATCTTTGAGCGATTTATAGACCAGGCCGCTGGACGTTACCACGGCACCGGGCTCTTTGGCTGCAAGGGTCAGGGTGGCATCAGCGGCCCAGGCGGTGCACAGGCTCAGGGTCGTGGAGGTCAGGAGGGTTTTTAAAAATAGGTTCATGGATAACACTTTGATGGGAAAAGATGCAAAACTGATCGGGGTTGCAAGTATCGCTTGAGCGACGGACACGGCTTGGCGGCTGAAAACTAAAGCTTAAAAAGAGCTGAATTTCACCACTTTATTGTCGAAGAACATCACATGAAGATCACTCAATCCGCCGTCACCCTGCAAAGCCAGCAAGCCAGTGTCGCGCTGCGCAGCACCCAATCCACATTGCGGGCCTGGACTGGCCAGCACAGGCCCGATTTTGAGGGGCGTGCCATAGGGCAAAGCATCCGCTCTGAAGTGAATCTGAATTTGTCAGGGTCGGCCGACGCTGGTTTATACAAGCGAGCCCAGGCTCCGGCAAAAGTCAGCACGACCGAGGCGCTCACATCAGGCAAGGACACCGTGCAGTTCGACCCGCGCCTGCGATTGTTGATCGCGATGGTGGAGGCCATCACGGGTCGCGCCGTGACAGTGTTCAACGCCCAAGAACTGCAGGTGCCAACCGGCGCAAGTGCAGTTGCGGCACCAGCGGCATCTGCGGCCCCTGCTGCGACACCTGCGCCCGATTCACCACAGGCGCAAGGCTGGGGGCTGGAATTTGTCACGCAAGAGCGGGTTGCCGAGGCGCAGACGACTCAGGTCAGCGCCCAGGGCGTAGTGCAGACGGCGGACGGTCAGCACATCAACTTCACTTTGCAGTTGGAGATGCAGCGTGCGTTTGTGCAGACCAGTGAGGCCACGCTTCGAACGGGTGATGCCGTGCGCCAAGATCCGCTGGTGATCAATTTCTCAGGTCAGGGGGTGGCACTGACAGACACGCAATTTGCCTTTGATCTGAATGCGGATGGGCATCCAGAAAATATTGCATTTGTGGGCGCTGGCAGTGGCTTTTTGGTGTTTGATAAAAACCAGGACGGCAAAGTCAACGACGGCACTGAGCTTTTTGGCCCGCGCAGTGGCAACGGATTTACTGATTTGGCCCAATTCGATCAGGATGGGAATCAGTGGATTGATGAAAACGATGCAATTTTTAGTCAGCTCAAGGTTTGGCAGCGCGATGCCAGTGGCCAGGACAGTTTGCGCAGTTTGGCCGAAACGGGGGTCGGCGCCCTGTACCTGGGTCAGGTCAGCAGCCCGTTTTCGGTCAACAACGCGAGCAACAAAAACCTGGGTTTGGTGCGCAGCACGGGTGTGTTTTTGTATGAATCGGGGCAGGTGGGCTCGCTGCAGCAGGTGGATTTGTAGCAATACGCTATCGGCATCTTCTTTGGAAAAGGCTGGATGCTGATTTGCCGCTGATGCTGGAAGAACGCGACTAGGCAAGACAAAAGCCCCGGATTTTTCAACCACGGGGCTTTTTATAAAACACTATGAATTACATAGCTATCTGTGCTTTATCTATAAGCAATAGCGGCGTATTTCTTCTATAAAAATTAAACCAGCAGAGCGTTTACGCGCTTGACGTAGGCAGCCGGA
>CAIYNH010000921.1 GCA_903927495.1 uncultured beta proteobacterium | reverse complement strand
CGACGTTCTATTGCAGCGCAACGGTGAGTTGGATCAGCGCAATGGCGCTGACTATGCCAAGGTGCCAAGGTACGTCTCGATTCCAGCTGACGCGTTTCGTCAGCAGAATCAGTTTCGGGTCCATATTCACGCTGACGTTGGGCGACGCGGTGGTTTGTCGGCTCTGATCCTTGGCCCCGAAGATTTGGCCTATGCCTTGTATCTTGATGACTACCGTTGGCGCTATGGTGGTACCTTGGTGGTGGTCATCATCAGCTTGCTGGTGAGTTTTGTGGCGCTGGTGTTGTGGTTAACTCAAGTCAACCTTGTGGAGAATGGCGGGAGTGCAGGACGTTTCCGGCGTGAGCCGATGTACCTGTACGCCAGTCTGGCGGAGTTGGGTTTTTCTTTCAACTTTAGCAACACCATTATCGAAAGTCCGCTCTTGCCCTGGCCATTGTGGGGCATCGTCACGGTCGTTACGATATTCATTTGGTTGGTCACCATGACCATGTTTTGCACCGAAGTGGCGGGTTGGGGCCCAAAGCGGGTAAGCAAATGGCTTTTTTACTGGTTGCTGCTGGAGTTGCTAATGAGCGTGCCGGCTTCGATTGGTGCCTTGACCTATGGATATACCACCGTATTGACGTTTTCCTATGCCATAGGCGGCTTGACTGCCGCATTTTTTTCCGGATTTTTCATTTGGAAGGCACTGCGCGGTGCCTCACGCTCACACCAGTTGGTGGCTGCTGCGTTGGTGATCAATACCCTGGTTGGCTTGCGAGATGTTTACGTGTATCGCTTCAGCCCGGATTACGGTGCCAACACCATGCTGCGCTACAGCGCTGTGTTGTTCGGGCTGTCACTGCTCTACATTGTGGCCATTCGGTTTCGTTCTGCCAGTGTTATGTCGCGTGACCTGATGGCCAATCTGGCACACCGCGTGGCCAGCAAGGAACAAGAACTGGCACAAACTTACCAGCGCTTTGAACGGCTAGCGCGTGAGCAGGAGCGGGCCGCAGAGCGCTCCCGCATCCTGCGTGATATGCACGATGGCGTCGGCTCACACATCAGCACCGCGATTCGGCAGATTCAATCTGGCCGAGCATCCTCCGCAGAGGTGTTGCACACGCTCCGTGATTCGCTGGACCAACTCAAACTCTCGATCGATGCCATGAACTTCCCACCAGGCGACATTGCGGCTCTGTTGGCCAGCATGCGCTATCGGCTCGAGCCTCGGTTCAAGGCGCTGGATATTGATCTGCAATGGGATGTTGATCCGGTGGAGCCCCTCGCTGGCTGGACTGACAGCAGCATGCGGCATTTGCAATTCATGGTGTTTGAAGCGATTTCCAACGTCTTGCAGCACGCACAGGCAAAAGTACTGTGTATTCAGTTGCACAGTGCTGCTGCTGGCGGTGCCTGCCTGCGGGTGGTTGATAACGGTAGGGGTTTTGCGCCTGGCCTGGTCAAATCTCGTGGACTGACCTCGTTGCGCAATCGCGCTACGGTGATTGGCGTGCAATTGTCGATTCACAGCAAGCCCGGGGAAACCGTGATTGAGATGTTGCTGGCGGTGCCACAAGCGGGATAATCCTGCCCATGGCCATTGTTTTTGAACGTCCTTCCCTGTTTCGTCGCCTGTCGCCTTTTTTTAATGGATTTGACGGCTTGTTGGCCTTTGCCGTGTTCTTGCTGGCTTGCGCCGGTTTGTTCACCATGTATTCCTCGGGGTACGACCATGGCACCCGTTTTGAGGACCATGCGCGGAACATGCTGATCGCCGGTTTTATTCTCTTTGTGATGGCACAAATTCCGCCACAGCGATTGATGGCATTGGCTGTGCCGCTCTACATTTTGGGGGTGACGCTGCTGATAGCAGTGGCCGTCTTCGGTGTTACCAAAAAGGGGGCCAGGCGTTGGCTTAACGTTGGGGTGACGATCCAGCCCAGCGAAATTCTGAAAATAGCCATGCCACTCATGTTGGCCTGGTGGTTTCAAAAGCGTGAAGGGCAGTTGCGTCCGCTGGATTTTTTGGTCGCCGCTTTGTTGTTGGCCCTGCCCATCGGTTTGATCATGAAACAGCCCGATCTGGGTACGGCATTGTTGGTGCTGGCTGCGGGCTTGTCGGTCATTTTTTTTGCCGGACTGAGTTGGAAGTTGGTGGCACCGCCGCTGTTGCTGGGCGTGCTGGGCATCGCCCTGTTGGTGATGTTCGAGCCGGAGTTGTGCGCCGATGGCATCAGTTGGCCAGGACTTCGTGATTACCAGCAGCAGCGTATTTGCACCTTGCTTGATCCCACCCGCGATCCGTTGGGCAAGGGGTTTCACATCATTCAGGGCATGATCGCAATTGGCTCGGGAGGCTTTTGGGGGAAAGGCTTTATGCAAGGGACGCAAACCCACCTT
>CAIYNH010000920.1 GCA_903927495.1 uncultured beta proteobacterium | reverse complement strand
TTGATTTTCTTGTGAAATCAGCTTACTTGCCTTCCTTCTTCTTGTACAACTCGGCGTTCTTGGCGGCATCTTTGAAAGGCTGTTTGGCGATGACCAGATCCTTCAGCGTTGGATACATTGCCTCTGGCAGGATGCCCTTGGTCACCAACCAGGCTTTGCTGCCGTAGGGCCGACCGGCAATGATCTTGCTGGCCTCGGCATCGCCAATACCCGGTAACTTCTTCAGCTCAGCGGCCGCGGCGTTGTTGATGTCGACCAGTTTTGGGGCCACCTGAGCTTTTGATTTTGATTCAATCTTGATAGCGGGCTTTGCTTGACTGGCGGGTATTTGAGGGGTATTTGCTTTCGTGTCAGCAGCTTGGACCAGGGTCGTGGTGAGGAGCGCTGAGACAGTTATCAGGACGGTGGCGATAAAACGTTGGTTCATGAAGAATTTCCAGGTTAAGTGATGGGTTAATTGTATAAAAGGCGGGTTGTAGAGAGCAATTGCCGGCGAGTCAACTCTGTGTGCCGGGCAGCCTCAGCAGGGTGGGAGCCTTGTTGTCTTCGGACAGATAAACGTTGTCAATCTGGGGCAAGCACACCGCGCTTCACACCGCGCCTGAGCTTTTGAGTTGTGCCACCTGGGTCGCATCCAGTCCCAATTCAGCCAGGACTTCATCGGTGTGCTCGCCCAACGCTGGCGGGGCCCGGCGCAGCACCGGTGGAGTCGCTGTCAAACGCAGTGGACTGGCCACGGTTGCTATAGTTTGAATAGCACCTTGTGCTTGATTGACGGGGGTTACAGCCTGATTTATTAACAAACCACGGGCTGCCACCTGGGCATCGGCGAAAGCCTGACCAAGGTCGTTGATGGGACCACACGGAACCGCTTTGTCCTCGAGCAAGGCAATCCATTGCGCTGTGGTGCGCTTGCGGGTGACCGCCTGCATGTCAGGAAGCAGGGTTTCGAGGTGCTGAACGCGAAGCCTGTTGCTGGAGTACCGTGCATCTTGTGCCCACCCAGGCTCGCCAGCAGCCTCGCAAAATCGCGCAAACTGACCGTCGTTGCCAACTGCCAGCAGCATGGCACCATCTGCCGTAGGAAAGTTTTGATACGGGGCCAGACTCGGGTGGGTGTTGCCTTGGCGTTGCGGCACACGGCCAGTATTCAGGAAGCCTGCCGCTTGATTGGCCAAAATCGCCATTCCGACATCCAGCAAGGCCATGTCAATATGCTGGCCCAAGCCGGTCCGGTGACGTACCTCGATGGCTGCCAAAATGGCACTCGCGGCATACACGCCGGTAAAAATATCAATGACCGCGACACCTACCCGCATGGGGCCGCCGCCCGGCACACCATCGGCTTCACCCGTGATGCTCATCAAACCACTCATGGCCTGGATCATCAGGTCGTAGCCAGCTCGCTCGGCATACGGTCCGGCCTGACCAAACCCAGTCACTGAGCAGTAGATCAGGCGCGGGTTGAGAGCTTTCAGGCTTGCGTAATCCAGCCCATATTGCTGCAAGCCGCCCACCTTGAAGTTTTCCACCAGCACATCGCTTTGCGCAGCCATTTTGAGGATCAGTGCCTGCCCTTGTGGCTTGGCCATGTCCAGCGTGATGGAGCGTTTATTGCGGTTGCAGGCGGTGAAATAGCTGGCTTCGCTGGTGTCATCACCGTTTGCATCTTTGAGAAATGGCGGACCCCAATGACGCGTGTCATCGCCCACGCCAGGGCGCTCAACCTTGATCACGTCAGCGCCCAGATCGGCCAGCATCTGGGTGCACCAGGGTCCGGCCAGCACGCGCGACAAATCAAGCACCTTGAGGTGCGACAGAGCACCCTGCGATGCCAGTGCGTTCTCAACTGATTCTGTGGTCATGGTTTAGGCGTACAAACTGGCATAGGTCATCCCGATTTACCCGGATGACTCATTGTGGGGGACCAAAATAATACCCTTGTCCTGCATCCACGTTGACTGCCGTCAACACCGCCAATTGCTGGAAGGTCTCAACTTGCTGGGCAATCACCAGCACGTCTAGCGAGTGCGCCAGCGAGACAAAGGACTGCAGCATGTCGGTGGCGTTTTCAACCGCTGTCAGGTCGGCCATCAAAGCCGCTGTCAGCTTGACGTAGTCGGGTACTACGCTGCGCAGCAATTCGAGTGCCTTGGGTTCCAATCCAAAGTGGTCAATGCCAAATTTGCCGCCGTGCTCGTGCAGCAGGTTCTTGACTTGCAGGGTCGCCGCGACGTTGCGAATGGCCCCAAACTCCGAAATCTCAATAGCCAGACGTTGGGCATTGGCACCTAATTCCGCAACTTCACGCCTAAACCATTCCATAAACACGGTATCAGCAATACTTTGCGGCGACAAATTGACAGCCACCACAGGACTTTCAAGTGCCGATTTCTTCAAATAGTCCAGCGCCAAACTCAACATCGCCTGGTCGATGTCTGGCATCAACCGGTGCCGGGCTGCCATGGGCAGGAAATTAGCGGCAGGTACCAGCGCGCCGTTTTCGTCCACCAGGCGCGCCATGCATTCGGTTTGCAGCAAAACCTGAGTTTGGCCCAACTGCATTACCGGCTGACGCAGCAAGCGCCAGCGTTTTTCTACGAGCGCCGTTGAAATCAGGGTGCGCCAGCCAAATGATCCCAAAGAACTTGTTTCCTGGAGCTGCGCGTCGAGCACGGCAAAGCCGTTGCGCTCGGACTGCCGGGCGGTTTCTACTGCCAGATCGGCACGGGAAAATACATTAGAGCGATCTTCGTGCTGGTGAAAAAAGGCCGCACCGACCTGTATGCCGATTTGCTGAACCGTTGCGTTGTCATAGAGACTTGCAAGGATACGTGCGCGCAAGGATTTGGCTAATTCCAAGACTTCAGGGGCGCCAACCTCTGCCAACACAAAGCTAAAACTGAACTCATTGCTACGCGCCAAAATTGCCACTGATTGCGCTGCCAGCAGGATCTTGGCCGAATCAGCCACCACCCGCATGACACGCTCTCCGGCGGCAAAACCATGATCGCGATTGAGCAGGCGCATATCGTCAAGTTCGACCGAAATAATGGCCCCCAGCGCGAAGTGGAACTCGCCGTGCAGCAATTCGGACAGGCGCATCTCAAAGCCGCGGCGGTTGGACAAACCGGTCAGATCGTCTTCGTAAGCCTGCCTTTGCAGCGCCAGTGCGCGGGCCGTTTCGGCATCGAGCATCTCGCCGACGCGACGCGACATCTGGTTCATGGCTTTCACCACACTGGCTAACTCCGGGGCACGGGGTCGTTGCACAATTTGTTCAAATTTTTTGGCTTGTACGTCTTGCGCCGTTTTTTCGATGGCGAGCAAGGGTTTCAGAATGAGGTGCAGGCCCAGTTGCAAAAGCAGCAGCGCCGTCAGGCAAATGGCCAAGAGCCAGCTCAGCAGCTGTACCGAGGTGCGCCATAAATGCTGATAAGCATAGGTAGGTTGGCTCACCACCAGAACCTTGCCCAACTGGCGCCAACCGGAGCCGACAAAGGCCTCACCTACCGGCGTTTGAATCGGCACCAGGGCGACAAACCAAGTCGGAACGTCCTCAATCTTTTCGGGCAATTCGCGCACCACAATCGGGCTGCGGTCTGTGCCCAAGACATCAATGCGTCTGAAATAGCCTCGATCAAAAACGCTGAGCACCTGGGTTTCAGCCAGCACCTTGTCGCCTTTACCCAATGATTGCGCGAGTGTGATGGACAGGGCGGTGGCAGTATCTTGCGCATGGGAAGCCAGCTGTTGCTCCAAATAACGCCGTGTACCGCTTGTGGAGACCAACAAAATAACCGCCAACACCGCTACAAAAAGCCCGGTAAGTACCCAAAAAAGCTGGCTGCGCAGTCGCATGGGTTAATCTTTAACCGCGAGGTGTCTGTGGCCGAGGCCAAGGAACCGCCAGACCTGGGCTTTGGGATGAGAGCAATCTTTGGTGAACATGCGCTGCATTCTAGTCAACAGCCCAATTTTAAAGTCGCTTAAGTTCGAAGCAATCCCCCGCTGCCGCTCGATTGCTACACTGAGTTCAGATTTAGTCGGAGTCATCCCAAACTTATGATCCTCAACTGCCAAGCTCCCGTCGGTCCGGCCTCTGATGTTTCGTCACTGGTTGCGCAGCATCGAGCCGACCCACACGCGTTGGTGCAGATATTGCGCAAGTTTCAAGCCGGCAATGGCTGGCTGCCTAGACACGCCTTGAACGAAATGGCTGACGCTTTGGGATTGACACTGGCGCACGTCGAAGGCGTGGCTGGTTTTTACCGTTTTTTCCATACCCAGCCCGTTGGTACTTATCGGGTGTTGTTTAGCGACAACATCACCGACCGACTGTTGGGCAGTGAGGCAATGCTGCAGCAGCTTTGCCGGCTGCTGAAGGTTTCACCCGGGCAAATGCGCGGCGACGGCCTGGTGAGCGTGGCGACCACGTCCTGCACCGGCTTGTGCGACCAAGGGCCGGCCGCACTTGTCAACCATCATCAGGTGCTGACCCAGCTAACTTCCGAGCGTATTGAACAGATCGCCGAACTGATTGAGAAACGCGTGCCCAATGCGCTGTGGCCGCAGGAATGGTCGCATGTGGATGACCAGATCCGCCTGGCCGATGTCAAACTGGGTGTGCAGCCTGCGCCAGGCGTAGCTCTCTTGGGCGTTCTCGCGCGTGAGCCTCAAGTTGTGCTGGACGATATCAAGCGCTCTAAATTGCGGGGTCGGGGCGGTGCTGGTTATGCGACAGGTACCAAATGGCAGCTTTGTCGCAATGCCCAGGGTCAAAACCATTATGTGATTTGCAATGCTGACGAAGGCGAGCCTGGCACATTCAAAGACCGGGTGCTGCTGACCAGCTATGCCGACACCTTGTTTGAAGGGATGACGATTGCCGCCTGGGTCGTGGGGGCCAAGCGCGGGCTGGTGTATTTGCGTGGCGAATACCGTTACTTGCTGGAGCATCTGCAAGCTGTGCTGCAACGCAGACGTGAACAAGCGCTGTTGGGCAACGCCATTCAGGGCAAGGTTGGCTTTGATTTTGATATCGAGATTCATGTCGGTGCCGGAGCCTACGTCTGTGGTGAAGAGTCTGCACTGATCGAGTCCCTTGAAGGTAAACGTGGCACACCGCGCATTCGACCACCATTCCCGGTTGAGCATGGCTACCTGGGTCAACCCACGACGGTCAACAACGTCGAGACTTTTTGTGCCGTGACGCACATCGCAGTACACGGTGGGGCCTGGTGGGCGAGAATTGGCACGGCGCAGTCCACCGGCACCAAAATTCACTCGGTGTCAGGCGATTGTGACCGCCCAGGCATTTACGAGTACCCATTTGGCACTCGAATTGGGCGTATTCTGCAAGACTGCGGTGCGCATGACACCCAGGCGGTGCAGGTTGGTGGACCTTCGGGTGTTTGCCTGTCGGCGCTTGAATTTGGCCGGCACCTTGGTTTTGAGGATGTGCCCACGGCGGGTGCCTTCATGATCTTCGACCGTAGCCGCGATATGTTTGAAGTAGCACGCAACTTTGCCCAGTTTTTTGCCCACGAGAGCTGTGGTTTTTGCACCCCATGCCGGGTCGGCACAGAACTGGTGGTGCGGCATCTGGACAAGCTCAAGCGTGGCTATGGCTCCAGCGAAGACGTGCAAGTGCTCTATGAACTCGACAAGCTCATGCACGGGGCCACCCATTGCGGTTTGGGAGCGGCCGCTTGCAACCCACTGCGCGACACCATTGCCAAGTTTCGCCCGGCCTACGAACAGCACTTGAACTCGCTGCACTTTGTGGCCAGTTTTGACATGGACGCAGAGCTGTCGCAAGCCCGACGCGTCACTGGCCGTAATGATACCGGTGCGCATCTGGAGAATTTTGAATGAGTGACAACCGCATTGATGCCCTAAGCCCTGGCACGTTTGCACTGGATGGACAAGAGGTTGAATTTTGTCCTGGCGACACCATTTTGCAAGCGGCCACTCGCGCCGGTCACTATATTCCGCACCTGTGCTGGCACCCCGACTTTGCGCCACACGGCTCGTGCCGCTTGTGCACCGTAAAGGTCAATGGCCGCACCGGCGCTGCCTGCACCGTGCAGGCAGCCAGTGCCCAAGATGTCGAGAGCGTCACCGATGAACTCAATGGCCAGCGCAAGAAGCTTCTCCAAATGTTGTTTGTTGAAGGCAACCATTTTTGTCCTTCTTGTGAAAAAAGCGGCAATTGCCTGCTGCAGGCCACAGCGTACCAAATGGGCATGGAGGGCCCGCATTTTGAAGAGTTTTACCCTGACCGAAAGGTGGATGCCAGTCATCCGGATTTGCTGCTGGACCTGAACCGGTGCATTTTGTGCGGCTTGTGTGTACGCGCCAGCGCTGGGGTCGATGCTAAAAACGTCTTTGCCATCGGGGGGCACGGCGTGGCGACGCATTTGCTGGTCAACAGCGAAAGTGGCCTGCTCGCTGACAGTGCCTTTCAAAAACATGATCTCGCCGCAAACATTTGCCCTGTAGGGGCCATATTGCCCAAGCGGCGTGGTTTTGCCACGCCCATTGGTCAGCGTCGCTTTGACATCCGTTCTGTGTCGCAGGAGGTGCTGCCATGAACACCGGTGTGATGAATGCACCAGCGCCGTATACCCCGCGCAAGCTCAAACTGGCCACCGTTTCGCTGGCCGGTTGTTTTGGCTGTCACATGTCTTTTCTGGACATTGACGAGCGCCTGCTGGAGCTGCTGGAACTGGTCGAATTTGACCGCTCGCCACTGACCGATATCAAGACCATCAGCCGCTGCGACATCGGCCTGATTGAAGGGGGCCTGTGTAATGCCGAGAATGTTCAGGTACTGCGCGAGTTCCGGGTTAACTGCAAAACGCTGGTCGCAGTAGGTGCCTGCGCCATCAATGGCGGCTTGCCCGCACAGCGAAACCAGCGCGATGTAGGGCAGATGATGCTGGACGTGTATTGCAACCGTGACGGCCTGAGCGTTGCCAGCCAGGTGCCCAACGACCCCGAACTGCCTTTGCCTCTGAACCGTGTTCACCCGATTCACGAGGTTGTGCATGTGGACTATTTTTTACCGGGATGCCCACCCAGTGCAGACGCTATTTGGTCTTTTCTGACCGACCTGCTGGCCGGTCGCACCCCGCAGCTCGGGCACGGGTTGATTCATTACGACTGAGCGACGGCCGCAAGCAAGCCCAGACCAGGAATGCCGCTGTAGTTGGCTGCCACCAGGCTCCAGGCACCCTGTCCTGCCAACACCTGCAAAGCGCCGACCAGAGCAATGTTCTTGAAAAATATGAACTGCTGTACAAAGGACTGATCCGCTGCGACGGGGATGACTTGCAAATGGAGTTGTCAGGCATTGGGCTGGGCTTGCCGCCACAGCGAGCCCAGCAAGGCAATGCTGGCGAATACAGCACCGCCGTAAAACGTTGTGGCAGCCCCCTGACTGTCCCAGAGCCAACCTGCAACAGCGCTGGCTATCAGCATAGTCAAACCGCTCACCAGGTTAAAAAATCCATAGGCGGTTCCTCTCAAATCGGCCGGAGCCGTATCAGCAACCATGGTCACCAATAAACCTTGCGTCAGGCCCATATGGATACCCCACAGCGCCACCCCCAGCAGCAGCGTCGACCAGTGTTTGCCGCTGGCCAGTACCAGGTCTGCTGCAATCAGGGTCACCAAGCCGATGGACAGCAGCATGGTGTGGCTCATGCGGTCTGACAGTTTGCCAAATGGGTAGGCGCAGGCCGCGTACACCACATTCATTGCGACCATGACCAATGGGACGAGCGCAATCGCAATGCCACTCTGTTGGGCGCGCAAAACCAAAAAGGCTTCGCTGAATCGGGCCAAAGTGACGACTGCGCCAATGCTGACCACCCACCAGTACGGCCGGCCAAGTCGGCGCAGGCTGTCGCGCTGAATCGGGTTGATTCTGGGGTGACCCGCCTGCCGTGCGGGCTCATGCACACCAAACAGCAGCAAGGCAACGGCCATCAGGCCCGGAATCACAGCAACCCAAAACACGGCTCTGAAATCGTCAGACCACAGCAACATCAATCCCACCGCCAGCAGTGGCCCCATGAACGCGCCTACTGTGTCAAGCGACTGGCGCAGGCCGAAGGCGGCCCCGCGCATCGACTGCGGTGTGATATCGGCGACCAGGGCATCGCGTGGGGCCCCACGTACGCCTTTTCCAACCCGATCAAGAAATCGGGCTGCGACGACGATGCCAACCCCAGTGGCGAGCGCAAACAACGGTTTGGTCAAAGCGCCCAGCGTATACCCAAACAACGCAAGTCCTTTGCGTCTACCCAGATAGTCACTCAGCGTTCCCGAAAACACTTTCACAATCAATGCCGTGGCCTCGGCCATGCCCTCGATCAGGCCAACTGTGAAAGCGCTGGTTCCCAAAACGGTGACCATGAACATCGGCAACAAACTGTGAATCATCTCCGAAGAAATATCCATCAACATGCTCACAAGGCCCAGCACCCATACGCCGGAAGGAATTTGCCTCAACACGGATTTGGATTGTGGTGTCTTCATGGTGCATCAAGTGTTAAGCCATCTGAAAACTGTTGTTGATCACGACTTGGGCACTTTGATTCCGTATCACCAGAGGATTGACCTCGATTTCTCTTCCTGATGAAAGGCTGTTCATCTCAGCGCTCCAATTTCCATGCCAGTGGGCAGGGAGGCATCCATGACCTCTCAATACGTGGCGCCACCCCGTCCAAAAAACGGTGGCCAGCGGCCCACCAGACTCTCCAGCAGGGTCAGTTCATCGTCGCTGTGATTGACGACACCGGCAGGCACCATCATCTTTGGCATCTTCATGTCGTTGTAGATGTACAGCGGATGTTCGTGGTGGCTGGTGCTGTAGCTTTCGCTCTCATGCGGGGCGGAGGAAGGTGTCAGATCAACGCTGCCGTAACACAGGCAAAAATAGGTTCGGGCAGCAGTGCCGCTGCCCTCGTCTTCGATGTAACAGCCGGTGCCGCGAATGCCGATGGTGACCGTGGTAGCCATCAGCGTGCGCTTGTCCTGACTTTTGCCGAACACCGACAACACTTTGCCGGTGACCACACGAAAAAAGCTGGTTGCAGCATCGGCACCAAATATAAGGGTGGAATCGTCTCTTTGCAGAAAGGCATCGTGACCGATAACGTAAATCGCCTCACTGTCACGGCCAGTGACCACGGTGTCTCCCGGGCCGATCTGCTGCCCCGGGCGCGCCGGCTTGCCATTAACCGAGACATCTCCGCGCATTTTGTACAAACCTGGTGCCAGCGGAACTTTGTCCATGGCCAGGGCTTGACTCACCAAACCGGCAATGCCCGCCGGCCCAAATACACCGGCAGCAGCCAGCACTTTCAATAAACGGCGACGCAATTGCATGTTGTTTTCCTTTGTGGCGCGGGGCGCACAGGGGGCCAGTTAGCTGCCGGCCACCTTCATGCGCCTGATGAGAATGGAGCCCACCGTTTTGGAGCCATAGTTGTAGACTTCCTCGCCCACAGTCCTGCATTAAACCTGACAGTCCTACGTTCCATCAAAACTGAAAAGAGTTTTGACCATGACCATTGGCTCGGAGTGTAGGCTTTTCGCAAGCTGTCAAGCAACGCCTGATTGGCAGGGCGTTTGCTTATTCGATTTCAGGTAGTTGAAGAATTTTTACAGAATTGAGTTTTTGGTGGTTATTAAAAATTGGCTTACCGGTGTGCATTGCGTTGGGGCAAAGCCATCTAGGAGTTTTTCTGACTATGTTGGAGCGCTACCTGTTCGATCATAATTTAATAGCTGCTTGCGCTAGGCGCACTAGCACGTGCAGGTGATTTTCTTCCTTTATTTTGGCGCAGTAATACGGCCTATTAGCTCGGATACTTAGGTGTGGAACTGCGGCATCTGCGCCAGGTCCCCCCAAAGAAGTGGTTCAAACTTGGAACATTCGGCACCCAATCAGGTCAGGCAATTATTGATACTGCGCAGGCGGTGCTGATTGTCCGTAGGGCTTTGACTAGGAGATGAGTCAACGTCAGCATCCAGCGTTGCGCTGTTCTCACTGCATAACCAGCAATTCCATTATTAAATCAACTCTGTCGTCGTTGTCTCGCTACCTCAATGACGGCAAAGTTTGCGCGTGAATACAGCTCGAATTGTTCCAAATAAAGACCCGGTAAGATACGTGCCATATTTCGCGGTCTAGGAGGCCCAATGAGTCAGAACAAGCCACCGTCAGAATTACAACAGGCGGTCTCGGCGCTTCACCCATATTTCAGACAAGCAGCCTGGTTCAGTTTGTTCTCAAGCCTGCTGGTACTGGCCCCGTCGGGCTACATGCTGGAAGTTTATGACCGGGTTGTGAATAGCCGTAGCTACATGACGCTGGCCATGGAAACGCTTCTGGTGTTGGCAGCCTATGTGCTGATGGAGATGCTGGAGTGGGTGCGCTCAGAGGTCATGCATGAGTCCTCCCTGGCCCTTGATCGGAGTTTGAGTCACCGAGTTTTTACTGCCATTTTCGAGGCCAACCTAAAGCGCTTGCCCGGCGGCACGGCGCAGCCAATGAACGACTTTAGATCCGTTCGCGACTTTCTCAGTGCACCCGTATTGCTGGCGCTGATGGAGGCACCCGTGTCCCTGGTGTTTTTGGTGCTGATCTTTGCCATCAGTCCGGTGCTGGGTTGGACGGCTGTGGTTTCTGCCATAGTGCAGACCTTTGTCGGCTGGCTCAATGAGCGCAGTACCCAGCCACCCTTGTTGGCCGCCAACCGCAGTGCCATGGCGGCCCAGCAATACGCAGACGGCACTTTGCGCAATGCGCAAGTGATTGAGTCGATGGGCATGCTTCGTGATATTCACCGCCGTTGGATTAATAAACAGCGCGAATTTTTGGGCTTGCAAGCGAAAGCCTCTGAACACGCCGGGTTCTACCAAGCCATCTCCAAGTTTTTGCAAAACACGGTGAGCTCAATGCTGTTGGGTTTGGGTGCTTGGTTGATGTTGCGCAACCAGCTGAATGGAGGAAGCGCCTACATGATTGTCGCGTCCATTCTGGGGGGAAGGGTTTTGGCACCCTTGGTGCAAATTGTGGCCCAGTGGCAAACGGTGGTGAACGTGCGTGGTGCTTATGGCCGCTTGGACAATCTGTTGGCTTCGGTACCTGCGCGCCCACCTAGCATGATGCTGCCAGCGCCTCAAGGCAAACTTCAGGTGGAGAGTTTGGTGGCCAGTGCGCCCGGTACGCAAACCCCAATTCTCAAAGGCTTCAGCTTTGCCCTACAGTCCGGCGAAGTACTGGCCGTGATTGGGCCCTCGGCCTCGGGTAAAACCACATTGGCCCGCTTGCTGGTGGGTTTGTGGCCTGCGGCCAACGGCAAGGTTCGGCTCGATGGTGCCGATGTTTACACCTGGAACAAGCTGGAACTGGGTCCGCACATGGGCTATTTGCCGCAAGGTGTGGAACTGTTTGATGGCTCGGTGGCCGACAACATCGCCCGCTTTGGTGATGTCGATCAGGCCAAGGTTGAGGCGGCCGCGAAGGCCGTGGGTTTGCATGAATTTATCCTGGCTATGCCACAAGGCTATGACAGCCCGGTGGGGCGTGAAGGCACCATGTTGTCTGGTGGACAGCGCCAGCGCGTCGCTCTGGCCCGGGCACTTTACGGCAAACCCGCCTTTGTGGTGCTCGATGAACCTAACTCCAGCCTGGACGAGCAAGGTGATGTGGCGCTGGCATCTGCCATTTCCAAACACGCCGCCCAAGGCACCACCTTTGTGGTGATGACACACCGTACCAGCGTGTTGGGGGTAGCCGACAAGATACTGGTGCTGCGAGATGGCCAAGCCCAGGCCTTTGGTCCGAGAGACGATGTGCTCAAGGCCATCAATGAAGCGGCCGCCAAGGCCCAGCAAGCGGCGACAGCCGCCACCTGATGCCCACAACAAAATCACCATGAACACACCAGCATTCTTCAAACGCAGCGAGTTGACCTCAACCCTGTGGAGTTTTCGGCGCGAGTTTTTGATTGTGGGTGCCTTCAGCATGCTGGCCAATACGCTGATGTTGACACCTACGCTCTACATGTTGCAAATCTACGATCGCGTCCTGGCAAGCCAAAGCGAGTTGACCCTGATCGCCATGTCATTGTTGACCTTGTTGCTGTTTGCCGTCATGGCCTTTGCCGAATGGATGCGCTCGCGCTTGCTAGTAAGCAGTGGTGTGCGACTGGACGAGCAACTCAGTACCCAGGTTTTCAACGCTAGCTTTGAGGCCCATTTGAGTCAGTCGGGTGCCAGTCCCTCGCGCGCCTTTGGTGATTTGATCCAGATCCGTCAGTTCTTGACCGGTAACGGAATTTTTGCTTTTTTTGATGCACCCTGGACACCCATCTATATGGCTGTGCTTTTCTTTTTGCATCCCTTGCTGGGCCTGCTGGGTATTGTTTTTGCATTGATTCAAGCCGGGCTAGCCTGGTTTGGCCATCGGCACACCGTGGCACCATCAGAAGCCGCCACCAAAGCTGGTGCTGATGCGAGCAGTTTCCTGCAAGGTAAGTTGCGCAACGCCGAGGTGCTCGAGTCCATGGGCATGGTGCACAACCTGCGCGCACGCTGGGCCGCCCGACACCAACACCACCTGAGTGAAAGCAGCCGGGCGCAGCGTTTGACCCACCGCATCACGGCCTGGAGCAAGTTCATTCGCTACACCCAGCAGTCACTTTCTTTGGGTGCTGGTGCCTTGTTGGTCATTGATGGGCAACTCTCGCCTGGTGGCATGATTGCTGCTAACGTGCTGATGACCCGGGCCTTGGCCCCCATTGATCTGCTGGTGGGAAGTTGGCGCCAGTTCATTGGTATGCGTTGTGCCTTTGCCCGGCTCGAGCAAATGCTGATCGACTTCCCGGCGCGTGACCCAGCCTTCAAACGCGTAGCGCCCATGGGAGCGATCTCGCTACAGGAGGTTTTTGCCACTGCCCCTGGGCGTGCCGACCCGATCCTCAAAAAGATCAGCCTGAGTGTGCCCGCTGGCTGTATTACCGCAGTGCTGGGACCATCAGGTTCTGGCAAATCGACGCTGGCGCGGGTGTTGATGGGAATCTGGCCAGACGTGGCGGGGCAAGTCCTCCTCGACGGTTTGCCACTTGCCGGCTGGAACCGGGTTGAGCTTGGCCCATACTTGGGCTATCTGCCGCAAGACATTGAATTGTTCGAGGGAACGATTGCCGAAAACATCGCGCGTTTTGGTGAGGTCGATCCAAGCAAAGTCATAGAGGCCGCCCAAAGTGCGGGCTTGCACGAAATGATTTTGCGTTTTCATAAAGGCTATGACACGCCCATCGGTGAGGCTGGAAACTTGTTGTCGGGTGGACAGCGTCAGCGCATTGGTTTGGCCCGCGCCATCTACGGTGATCCCCAGCTGATTGTGCTTGATGAGCCAAATGCCAACCTGGATGAGGCCGGCGAAGCAGCGCTGTTCAAGACCATCCAGCAACTCAAGACCAAAGGGCGCACGGTATTTCTAATTACCCACCGTCCTGCTGCATTGGCAGCAGCTGATCGATTGCTGATTCTGCGCGACGGACAAGTGCTGGCATTCGGCCCGCGTGATGCCATCATTGCTGCCATGCAGGCCAAGCCCACGCCGCCATCCCAACAAAAGCCACTGTCTGGTGCCGCTGCGGCAGCAGCCTAATCCCCTATTTTTGAATAGATTGTCAAGACTACCATGACCATCCAAGATATTTCCCAAAATGCACCCGCAAATTTCTCGCCACCTGGTGCGTCAGACGCAGCGCCTTCCGGCGCAAATTCATTGTCACAGCGCACCGGACGAGCGGCCCGTATTGGGCTGTGGACCTTGGGGCTTGGTTTTGGTGGTTTTTTATTGTGGGCGGCACTGGCACCGCTGGATGAAGGGGTGCCCAGCCAGGGCATGGTCTCAATCGATACCAAACGTAAGTCGGTACAGCACCTGACCGGCGGAATAGTCAAAGAAGTGCTGGTAGGTGAGGGTGACATCGTCAAAGAGGGTCAACTTTTAATTCGCTTGGACGAGGCGGCAGCTCGCGCTAACTTTGAGGCGGCACGCCAGCGTTATGTCGGTTTACGGGCCATGGAAGGGCGACTTTTCGCGGAGCAGCGCGGTCTGAGCAAAGTTACTTTTCACCCGGACGTGATTGAGGCCAGCAAAGATCCGCAAATTCGAGAGGTGGTTTTCACACAGGAACAATTGTTTAACTCGCGCCGCGCTGCCTTGCAGGCTGATCTTCAGGCCACGCAGGAAAGCATTCAGGGTCAGCAAGGACAGATCCAAGCCTACGAGAGCATGCTGGTTAACCGCAAGAACCAGCACGCCCTGCTCGCCGAGGAACTCAAGAACACCAGTGAATTGGTTAAAGAAGGGTACGCGCCCCGCAATCGCCAGCTTGAGCTTCAACGTTTGAGTGCCGATGCCAGTTCAGGCATTGCCGAGTTGATCGGCAACACCACTCGGTCCAAGCGAGCGGTGTCGGAGTTGCAACAACGTTCCATTCTGCGACAGCAGGAATACCGTAAAGACGTCGAAACCCAGTTGGCCGAGGTCGGCCGAGAGGTGCCCGGTGACGCAGAAAAATTTCGAGCTGCCAAAGATGATTTGGGTCGCACCGAGGTCAAGTCACCGGCCACGGGTCAAGTGGTGAGTCTGGCGTTTCAGACCGTGGGCGGTGTCATCGGCCCCGGACAAAAGCTGATGGACATCGTGCCTCAAGATCAGATTTTGCTAATCGAAGCCCGCGTGGTGCCGCATCTGATTGACCGAGTGCACCAGGGTTTACCGGTGGATGTAAGGTTTTCGTCTTTTGCACACACGCCACAACTAGTGGTGCACGGTCAAGTTGTTTCCGTGTCAGGCGATGTCATGGTTGACCCGCAATCAGGAGTGGGCTACTTCCTGGCGCGGGTGGGAGTCACCGCAGAGGGGTACAAGCAACTGGGCAAGCGCCAGCTCCAGCCGGGAATGCCGGTTGAGGTGGTTTTTATCACGGGCCAGCGCTCCATGCTGACTTACCTGTTAAACCCCTTGCTCAAGCGCATGGCGGCTTCCATGAAAGAGGAGTAAGCACCGATGCGCCAAGCTTTAAACATGACCCGTCGTGAACCCTCACACCGCTGGCTGGCGGCGGCAATGCTGCTGGGTTTTACCATGTCAGCGCAGGCCATGGATTTGCTGCAGGTGTATGCAGCGGCCCAGCAACAGGATACGACCCTGTTGGCAGCCAGGGCCACGGCCACGGGCGAGCTCGAGCGATTGCCGCAGGCACGCTCGCAAATGTTTCCGAGCTTGAGTGCAAGTCTGTCACAGTCAAACAACCAGTTGGAGAGCTCCAGCACAAATATTTTGGGCTTGGAGCAAACCAACAACACCGGTTATCCCAGCAGCAACAAAACGGTTTCTCTGCGCCAACCCTTGTATCGGACCCAGCTCGCAGCACAGTACCGGCAGGCACTGGCACAAGCCGATGATGCCCAGGCAGCATTGGCACTCGAAGAGCAAAATCTCGCCGTCCGAGTCTGTGGAGCCTACTTTGAAGCCCTATTGAGCCATGATCAGTTGGCACTGGTGCTGGCGCAGCGGGTGACCTACACCACACAATTGGACGCTGCCCGCAAGGCTTTGACGGCCGGGTCTGGCATTCGCACTGACATTGACGACGCACAGGCCCGGCTTGACATGAATGTCGCGCTGGAGATTGAGGCGCGGCAAAACGTCAGCTACACCTTGCGGCAACTCCAAAACCTGATCAATGAACCGATTGATCAACTCGCCACACTCCAGGTTTCCCAACTTGAGCTGATCTACCCTGAGCCCAATAGGTTGGAAGACTGGACGAGTCGCGCGGAACAAAGCAGTCCGCAAATCCAATCCTTGAAAGCCCGTATCGAAATTACCCGCCAGGAAGTAGAAAAAGCCAAGTCTGGGCACTACCCGACGCTGGACGCAGTGGCGCAGTGGACCCAAAGCGAGAGCGAAAACGTCATCAACACCAGTTCGCGTTACACCAATAACTCTTTTGGCTTGCAGCTCAACATTCCACTATTTTCTGGAGGGTATGTCAATGCGTCAGTGCGCCAAGCTTTGGCCGGTCTGGAGCGCGCCGAGCAGACGCTGGAGACTGGCAGACGGGACCTTGGACTGCGGGTTCACAAAGAGTTCAGAGGCGTCACCGAGAACATTCCGAAAATCAAAGCGCTGGAACAAGCCTTGCGCTCGGCAGACCAACTGGTGCTGTCCAGCCGCAAGTCTTTTGAAGCCGGAAGTCGCACTTTGCTTGACATCCTGAATGCTGAGCAACAACGGTTTTTGGTGCTGCGCGATCTGGCGCAGTCACGCTACATGTATTTGATCTCCAAGGTTAGGCTGTTGGCGCTGGTTGGGGGGGCTGATCTGGAAGCCGTGGCGGCGATTAACCGGGTGTTGCTGAACTGAGCCGCTCTGGTTCGATAGGTTTTTTTCTGTATTGCATCGGCGTTGCTGAATAAATCGAAAATTCAGCGGCCCGTTCAGTGAACTGGCATGATTCGGGTCGATTTCCTTTCACCCAAACAGCCTGTGGCCTGCAAACTTCACGAAAGTCGGCGCCACAAGTTCACCCAGCCCAAATACAAGGTGAGCAACTGGCCGGAATGCAACAAGGCATTGCGCCGACG
>CAIYNH010000919.1 GCA_903927495.1 uncultured beta proteobacterium | reverse complement strand
TTGCGGGAACGCCAGAGTTTGCAGCAGTGGCTTTGGCGCAGTTGCATGCCAAAGGGCATGAGATCGTGCTGGTGCTGACCCAACCGGATCGCCCGGCCGGGCGTGGGCTCAAACTGCAGGCCTCTGCGGTGAAACAATTTGCCCTGAATCACGATTTCCCGGTGGCTCAGCCTCGAAGTCTCAAGTTGGACGGCAAGTATCCTGAGGACGCTGCTGCTGCGCGCTGCAGTATCGAGTCGGTACAGGCCGATGCCATGGTCGTGGCTGCCTACGGTTTAATCCTGCCGCAGTGGCTGCTCGATGCCCCCCCACAGGGTTGTTTTAATATTCATGCTTCGCTGCTGCCGCGTTGGCGTGGCGCGGCCCCGATTCACCGCGCCATTGAAGCCGGCGACCTGACCACCGGCATCACCATCATGCAAATGGACGCTGGCTTAGACACAGGCGACATGCTGTTGACGCAATCGATCCCGATACTGGCAACTGACAGCACCGGCACGCTGCATGATCACCTGGCTGAATTGGGCGGGCAATTGATGTTGCAGGTACTGGCGCAAGCATCGGTGGCAGAGCTACAACCGTTACGTCAGTCCGCCGAGGGTGTGACCTATGCCGCAAAAATCGACAAACATGAGGCGGCCATTAATTGGCTGGATACGGCCGATGTGATTTGCCGGCGCGTGCGCGCTTTCAACCCGTTTCCTGCTTGCACTGCCAAATTGAACGGTGAAATATTCAAGATATGGGCAGCGCAACCAGTAAACAAGGTCACGGCACAGGCTGAAAAAGTAGGGTCAATTGTGACTGTATCACATGATGGTATTGCAGTAGCAGCTATGAATTCAGTAGTTAACATCAGTGAATTACAGCGTCCTGGTGGCAAGCGACTGGCACTGGCTGAGTTCCTGCGCGGCTTTGACTTGCAGCCCGGCATGGCGTTTGAGTTGTCCTAAGTCGTGTTTTTTAATAAAACACACTACCGCCATACCGAGTTCCGACAGGGTGCGCTTGATGCCTTGGGTGCCGCGCCAGGTTTGGCAGCCTGGGGCTTGATGACAGGTGTAGCCATGGTGAACTCCGGTTTGAGCACCTTCGAGGCCTTGCTGATGGGCGTTTTTGTGTTTGCCGGAAGTTCGCAGTTGGCGGCCATTCCCTTGATCAGTGCTGGTGCGCCGATGTGGGTGATTTTGGCAACTGGTTGCTGCGTCAATTTGCGTTTTGTCGTGTTTAGCGCCCACTTACGGCCCTACGTCATGCATCTGACCTTGTGGCAGCGCCTGCTAACCGGGTACCTCACCACGGATTTAAGCTATGTACTATTTACCAAGCGCTATCCACAGCATGGGGGGGCACCTGATCAGTTGTTGGCCCAGCAGGCCTATTTGGCAGGAAATTGTGCTGTCAACTGGCTTTCCTGGGTGGGGTGCAGCGTGGTGGGCGTGGCGCTGACCAGTTTTATTCCAAGTCGGTGGGGCCTGGGCTTTGCCGGCATTTTGGCCCTGCTGGGTGTTTTGTTCTCGCTCGCATCGAGTCCTTTGCGACTGGTTTCGGCGGGAGTGGCCGGGGCCGCAGCGGTGGCGGCATTTGCCCTGCCTTTCAAACTTAATATTCTGGTGGGAATTGCTGCGGCAGTGGCACTGTGCCTGATGCTCGAAACCGTGACCGCTACTACCCGCAGCCGACCATGACCATCACCTTCGATTTCTGGACTGTCTCGGTCATCATCGGTTTGACCCTGGTCACGGTGCTGACCCGCTGTTTCTTTTTTATTTCCAGCCAGCCTTGGCATTTGCCGCATTGGGCTCAGCGTGGTCTGCAATACGCGCCGATTGCCGCTTTGGCCGCCGTGATCGTGCCTGAGATGGTCATGACGCAAGGCCAGTTGATCAGCAGCTGGCAAGACGCTCGATTGTTTGCTGCATTGGGCGGCTCGGCCTGGTTTTTCGCCAAACGAGGTCAAGGGCAAGCGGTGCTGGGGACGATTGTGGTGGGAATGTCTATCTATTTACCGTTGCACCTGGGATGGGGTTGGTAACAAATAGCCGGGAAAAGTTGCCAAAAGTATAAATACAATGGTTCTTATATCGTATTTTATTCATTTGGGGGTTGTTCATGAACGTGATTCGTTTTTCTGATCTGTGCGCCCAGGGCCAAGTAGCGGCCAAGCGAGTTTTTATCCGGGCTGATCTCAATGTCCCACAAGACGACAGCGGGCGCATTTCTGAGGACACCCGGATTCGGGCCTCGGTACCCTGCATTCAGATGGCGCTCGACGCAGGCGCTGCGGTGATGGTGACCTCGCACCTGGGGCGCCCGAGCGAGGGTGCGTTCAAGCCCGCTGACTCATTGGCACCGGTGGCAGTGCGGTTGTCCGAATTGATGGGTCGCCCGGTACCGCTGATAGCCAATTGGGTTGAAGGCGTGAGCCTGCAACCGGGTCAGGTTGTGCTACTGGAAAATTGCCGCGTCAATGTTGGTGAAAAGAAAAACAACGAGGCACTGGCACGCAAGATGGCGGCACTGTGCGATATTTTTGTACATGATGCCTTCGGTACTGCACACCGTGCCGAGGCTTCAACCTATGGCATCGCTGAATTTGCGCCTATCGCTTGCGCCGGTCCCTTGTTGGCAGCTGAAATGGATGCCATCACGCAAGCACTGGCCAATCCTAAACGTCCGCTGGTGGCCATCGTGGCAGGTTCCAAAGTGTCCACCAAACTCACCATTCTCAAGAGTCTGGCCGACAAGGTTGACCAACTGATTGTCGGCGGCGGTATTGCCAATACCTTTATGCTGGCCGCCGGTTTGCAAATTGGCAAGAGTCTGGCTGAACCTGACTTGCTGGAGCAAGCCCGTGCGGTGATCGATGTGATGCGCGAGCGTGGCGCGGCGGTACCCATCCCCAGTGACGTGGTAACAGCTAAAACTTTTGCGGCTGATGCCGTGGCTACCGTCAAGGCCGCCACCGAGGTAGCTGCAGACGACCTGATTCTGGACATTGGTCCGCAAACCGCTGCGGCACTGGCGCAACAACTCAAGGCGGCGGGAACGATTGTCTGGAACGGGCCGGTCGGGGTGTTTGAGTTTGCTGCCTTTGAGGAGGGTACAAAAGTGCTGGCTCAGGCCATAGCTGAGTCGAGCGCTTTCAGTATTGCCGGTGGCGGTGACACTCTGGCAGCCATTGCCAAGTACGGTATTGAAAAGCAGGTCGGCTATATCTCTACTGGCGGCGGGGCTTTTCTGGAAGTTCTGGAAGGTAAAACCCTGCCAGCCTTTGAAATATTGGCGCGTCG
>CAIYNH010000918.1 GCA_903927495.1 uncultured beta proteobacterium | reverse complement strand
TTCTTCAAAAAAACTTTTCAGACCAAGCCGGTACAGCGACAATTTTTCAGGCTGAACTTGTGGCAATAAGGCACCTGGTTCGCGCGTTGCCAGCGATGCAGGCAGGTATTCTTTGATGGCCACTTGCTGGCCTTCAGCACCCACCGCCAGATAAACCACACCAAAGCCACCGGCAGCGACTCTGCGGATGACCCGGTAGCCTCCAATCGAGGTATTTGGGGGTAGCGGTGAGGGTTTTACCTTTGACATATTTTCAAATTGACAGGCATCTGTTGGGGCCGGAATCGGGTTATTCTCAAACCTGTTTTTTTAACAGATGATCCAAATGTCAGTTTACAGCATGACCGGCTATGCTAGTGCTCAGCACAGCAGCGCCAATACTACCTCCGATACGCAAGATAAATCAGTCAATTCGAGCCATCTTGGCATTGAAATACGATCTGTCAATAGCCGTTACCTGGATCTTAGTTTTCGCCTGGGTGATGAATTGCGGGCATTTGAGCCTGCTTTGCGTGAATTATTGAACCGTCGCCTGAAACGCGGCAAGGTTGAAATCCGAATCTCGGTCGAAAGCAATACGCCGAATCTGATCGCGGAGCCTTCCATCCGCCTGCTGCAGCGACTCAATGCCATTCAAGACAACATCAAAGCCTGGCTACCCCAAGCCACCCCATTGAGTGTGGCTGATGTAATCGGACTGACGGTCGGCGATACCAGCAGCAGCAAGGATTGGCAACAAGACATCACAGAACTGACAGAGCAAGCTGTCAACGCGCTTTTGTCTGCTCGCGAGCGCGAAGGGGCTCGCCTGGCCATCATGCTGCAAGAGCGTATCAAGCAACTGCGTGCTCTGGCCGCGCAGGCCGGGCCTTTGGTGCCACAACTGGTTAGTCAGCAGCGGCAACGTTTTATGGATAGGTGGCAGGAAGCCATGGGGCTGGTCGATGGTGGCTCGCTTCCGGAGGTCGCCCATGACCGGGCGCTGGCAGAGGCTACTGCCTTTGCGATTCGCATTGACGTGGCAGAGGAAATCACGCGCCTGGTGTCGCATCTTGATGAATTGGAGCGCCTGATTAGCAAAGGCGGTGAAATCGGCAAAAGGCTTGACTTTTTGATTCAGGAACTGCACCGTGAAGCTAATACCCTAGGTTCAAAATCGGCAGCACTTGAACTCACCCATGTTTCTGTGGACATGAAAGTGCTGATTGAGCAAATGCGAGAGCAAGTTCAAAACATAGAATAGAGACCGCTGTTTTATCTTGATCTCAAAGACCCATCGCTTATGGATTACCCCGGAAACCTGTTTGTCGTAGCGGCTCCCAGTGGGGCTGGAAAGTCGAGCCTGGTGAAGGCATTGCTTGAACTGGATTCGCATGTTCAGCCCTCCGTCTCACACACTACCCGAGCACCCAGAGGCCAGGAAAAGCATGGGCGCGAGTACTTTTTTGCATCCGAGTCGGAGTTTGATGCGATGGTACGAGCCGATGCCTTTGTCGAGTGGGCACATGTTCACAGTCATCGCTACGGCACCTCCAAAAAAGCCATCGAGGAACGAATGTCCCAGGGTGCCGATGTCATTCTTGAGATTGATTACCAGGGCGCACTGCAGATAAAAAAAATATTTTCCAATGCCGTGACTATTTTTATTCTGCCCCCGAGTTGGGAGGAATTACGCTCGCGACTGGAGCGGCGCGGCGAAGACTCCGCGACTGTGATCGACATCAGGCTGGAAAATGCTGCCGAAGAGGTGGCGCAAGTGGGTCAGTTTGACTTCGTTATAATCAATGAGTCCTTCGATCGTGCTCTGTTTGATCTCAAATCAATCGTGCACTCGCAGCGACTCAAGTTTCTGGCGCAACGCCGTGCCAGAGCTCAAACATTTCAAGCACTGCATATTCCTTAGTGCGATTCATTGGTTTAGGAGATTTCATGGCCCGTATCACTGTTGAAGACTGCTTGCTGCAGATTCCTAACCGCTTTCAATTGGTACTGGCGGCATCCTACCGTGCACGCATGCTCAGTCATGGACACACCGCCAAGGTGGAGAGCAAGAATAAGCCTGGTGTTACTGCGTTGCGTGAGATCGCAGCCGGTAAAATTGGCATCGAGATGTTGAAGAAGGTACCGTTGTAAGCATTTAACGCAGCGTAAAGCAGAAGCACCGCTTGCGGTGCTTTTTTATTTGAATGGCAAAAATCGGCTTCATGCAAGCTATATTTATGGGGTGAGCATTTCCCTTAACTCCATTCTTTCCAGAATTTTGCCAGCAACAGGCACTTCGCCCAAGGCTTTAAGTCCGGCTGAAGTGAATGCGGCGGCTGCAAGTTTTGCGCGCCTTACGAGCAAGCTTGACTACCTCAGCGCAGCTGATTTGACCAGCGTCCGGTTAGCCTATCGTTTCGCAGATGAAGCGCATCTAGGGCAACTCCGAAACAGCGGTGAGCCTTACATCACTCACCCGATTGCGGTCGCTGCCCAGTGTGCCGAATGGAAACTCGATGCCCAGGCCCTGATGGCGGCCTTGTTGCACGATGCGATGGAGGATTGCGCGGTTACCAAAGGCGATCTGATCGAGCGTTTTGGCTCCCCGGTGGCGGAGTTGGTAGATGGGCTGACCAAGCTTGAAAAGCTGCATTTCAACACCCGTGAAGAAAATCAGGCCGAATCTTTCAGAAAAATGCTGCTTGCCATGGCCCGCGATGTCGCCCCTGGCGCTGCCTGCGGAGCGAGGGCCCCGAGAGATTGCACGGCTGAGTCCCACTCGCCATACGCCCGTGACCACTGGGTCGCTCCTGCGGTATGACCAGTGGGTCGTCCCCGGGAAGACCCTTGGCGGTTTGACCACTTGGTCGTCCCCGTGGTATGACCAAAAGTGGGCCG
>CAIYNH010000917.1 GCA_903927495.1 uncultured beta proteobacterium | reverse complement strand
TTGGCGACCAGCAGTGGTTTTTATCTTTTCAATCCAGAATCGGGCGCGAGTCCAATTTGCATTGGCAACCCCGAGCAGGGACGGGCTGGCATGCGGATGAATGATGGCCGCTGCGACAGGCGAGGCCGGTTTTGGGTTGGCAGCATGCATGACACACAGCGCGATCTCTTCGGCACGCTCTACCGACTCGATCCTGACCACAGCATTCACAAAATGCTGAGTGACTTTGTGTTGCCCAATTCCATTAGCTGGAGCCCGGACGACCGCACCATGTACTTTGCGGACACGCACCGGCAAATGGTCTGGTGCTTTGACTACGACATTGAAAATGGCAGCATTTCCAACCGGCGTGTCTTTAAGGACTGGACTCACCAGCTGGGGCGCCCGGATGGTGCAGTAGTGGATGCCGAGGGCTTTCTATGGACCTGCATGGTTGCAACCGGTCACCTGATTCGCCAAGCTCCCGACGGGCGAGTGGTTCGCACCATTCAGTTGCCCGTGACGAACCCCACCTGTCCCGCATTCGGTGGTGATGGACTCAACACCTTGTTCATCACGACTCACTCACAGCGTTTCACGCATGCGGAGCAAGCACGTGAACCCCTCGCAGGTGGGCTACTGGCTTTGGACGTTGGCGTGAGTGGTTTGCCCGAATGTCGATTTTTAGGATGATCGCAACGACACGCGAACTTCGAAAAAATTCGCTCTCCCTTTGGCTTTTAATCGTTTTTTAACACTGATTGGACCGTCATGACAAGGCATACCCTCTTCACCTTCTTGGCCTCTTTGACCTTAACTTTTGGGGCAAGCGCACAGTCCATGAGCGACAGTGTCAAAATCATCGTGCCTTTTGCCGCTGGCGGGCCAGCAGATATGGTCGCCCGAATCGTGTCCACGCCTTTGGGTATTGCCCTTGGCAAAACGGTTGTGGTCGACAACAAAGGTGGTGCGGGTGGCGTCATTGGTGCTGCGGCAGCTGCCAAATCCCCCGCCGATGGCAACACTTTGCTGTTGACCACTTCGAGCTTGGTGATCACCGCAGGCACCACACCCAACCTTTCCTACAACCCGCGCAAAGATATTGAGCCTGTTTATTTGCTCGGCGAAGTTCAGACCATGCTTGCCGTGCGGTCGTCATTGGGCGTGAACACACTGAGCGAGCTTATCGCCAAAGCCAAAGGCCCGAATAAACTCAACTACGGTTCGACGGGCGTGGGCGGCACCATGCACATTGGGGCTGAATTGTTTTCCAAGTCTGCCAATGTGCCCGTGGTGCACATCCCATACCGCGGTGCTGCCCCAGCGATCAATGACCTCATGGCGGGCACCGTTGATTTTGTCAATGCGGACGTACCCATTCTGCGTGCTTTTGTGAAAGAAGGACGCATCAAAGCCCTGGTGATTTATGACACCAAGCGCTCACCGCTATTGCCAGATGTTCCCACTGCGATAGAGGCCGGACTGCCTGGTTTGATGATGAGCAATTGGTATGGTGTCCTGGTGCCAGCCGGCACCCCTGCCGATGCCAAAAAACGTTTGGAAGATGCATTGGCGAAAGTGGTTCGACAGCCCGAGGTTGCTGCCCGTTTGGCAGAGGCTGGCTTTATGAATCCGCAGAATGCGGCAGGTTTTAAAGTCCGCTTGGACGGCGACTTTGATCGTTGGCTGCCTTGGCTCAAAGAAGCCAATATTCGTGCTGAATAAGTTGACTGAAGGATTGAACGCGATGCCGGTACGCGACAAACTGCTGCTCGTTGGCCCTCTTCCATCTGCGCTGGAGAAAGAGCTGTCGGCTAACTTCGAATTGCTGCCGCTGTGGCTGGAGCCCGATCGCGCCAACTTCCTTCAGCAACACCAAGGTCAATTTGTTGCCGGTGTCACCATGTCGCGCCACGGCTGCCAGGAAGATGTATTTTCTTGCCTGCGCAACAAGGCCGTCGTGTGCTTTGGCGTCGGCTTTGAAGGCATCGACTTGCGTGCTGCAGAACTCCACAATGTGGCGGTCAGCACCACGCCCGATGTACCGACGGATTGTGTTGCGGACATTGCATTTGGACTGATCATTGGCATTGCGCGTCAAATGCTGCCGGCGGCCCAATTTGTGCAAGAAGGTCGATGGACGCATGGCACTTTTGGCCTGACAACGCGGGTCAGTGGCAAGCGACTCGGCATCGTTGGCTTGGGGCGGATTGGATTGGCCATTGCACGACGAGCGCAAGGTTTTGACATGGAGGTCCGGTACCACTCACGACACACAGTCAAGGGGGTGCCGTATGCCCATGAACCTGATTTGCAGAAGTTGGCTGCCTTCAGCGATTTTTTGGTCATTGCCTGCACGGGCGGACCAGAGACTCGACATCTGATCTCTGCCACGGTGCTCAAGGCACTGGGGCCTTCGGGATATTTGATCAATATCGCAAGAGGCTCGGTGATTGATGAGGACGCACTGGTTCAAGCCATCGAGCGTCAAGAAATTGCAGGTGCCGGCCTGGACGTGTTGGCCCATGAACCCCAGGTGCCAGCGGGGTTGCTGCAAAACAATCGGGTTTTGCTTCTGCCGCATATGGCAGCCACCACTTTTGAGACCCGATCCGCCATGGAGAAATTGGTCATTGATAACCTGAACGCCTTTCTGACCACAGGCAAAGTACTCACGCCACCCGTCTGATGGCGACCTATCTGCAAAGGGCTTCCCATGATTTATGAACACCGAACCTATACGCTTCACCACGGACAAATGCAAACTTACCTAGCACGCTATGAGAAATATGGCTTGCCCATTCAGCTCAAATACCTCGGGCGCTTGCTTGGTTTTTTCGTGTCTGAAATTGGACCCTTGAATCAAGTTTTGCACATCTGGGCTTATGACAGCCTGGCTGACCGTGAAAAGCGTCGCGAAGCGATGGATGCGGATCCAGCGTGGGATGCGTTCAAAAAAACAAACGTGGGTAGTTTCGTGCAGCAAGATGTCAAGATCCTGAAACCCGCACCTTTCAGTCCTGAGTTTTTTAACAGGTAAGCCATGCGCACTTTGGAACAACTTGTCCGCAATCCCCTGAAGCAAAAATTGCGTGACGGGGAAGTGGTCACATCGATGATCGTTCGCATTGCCCGCGGTCCTGAAACAAGTCGGGTGGCGGCGTCGGCCGGACTGGATGCCATTTATGTCGACCTTGAACACAGCCCGCTGTCATTGGAGACAACGGCAATTGTGTGTACTTCGGCCTGGGATGCTGGCATCACGCCCTTGGTCCGACTGCCGGGCAATGACGCAGAGCTTATTGGCCGGGTATTGGACTTGGGAGCAATGGGTGTAATCGTGCCGCAAGTTGAGTCTGCCGATGACGCACGCCGCGCAGTGAGTGCTGCGCTTTATCCGCCCCTCGGCTGTCGCTCTGTTTCGTCCACTTTACCGGTATTGGCTTATCGAAGCTTTCCGGTGATGGAAGCTGCCGAGCAGATCAATCGCCAGATACTGGTGGCGGCCATGATTGAGAGCGAAAAGGGACTGAATCATTGCGAAGAGATTGCAGCAGTGCAAGGCCTTGATCTTCTTTTCATCGGCGCACATGATCTGAGTGTGCAGATGGGTTTAACCAGCCCAGCCGATTCAGCGCGTTTGAATCACTGCATTGGAAAAGTAGTGCAGGCTGCAAAGCGCCACGGCAAAGCCGTTGGCCTGGGTGGGATGGCGGCAGATCCACAGGCCATGAAATATTGGACGACCCAAGGTGTTCAATTCATATCGGTGGGTTCAGATCTGGGATTTGTATTGCAAGGCGCTACGCAGGCGGTTGCACGGGTCAGAGCTTCGTCGGCAGCCCCAAAAACCGATCCCGATATCAAATCAAGGACAAATGAATGACGCGCTTTAATTCAAAAATTGCAATTGTGACGGGCGCCGGATGCGTCGCATCGGGTTGGGGCAATGGCCGTGCAATGGCTGTTCGCCTGGCTGAGGAGGGGGCCAAGGTTTTTGCGGTTGACCGCGATCCGGAGCGTCTGGAAGAGACATTGGAGTTGGCGGGCGATGCGAGAAGCTCAATCGAGACCTACACCTGTGACGTAACCAACTCGGAGAGCGTTCTCAAAATGGTCCAGGCGTGCCTGAAAAAATATTCGACCATCGATATCCTGATTAATAACGTGGGCGGTTCTGCTGCGGGCGGCCCCGTAGAAATGAGTGAAGAGATTTGGGATTCGCAGATCAGCATCAATTTGAAAAGTGTGTTCCTGACCTGCAAACATGTTTTGCCCACCATGATTGCCAACAAGAGCGGCGCAATCGTCAATGTGGCATCGACCTCCGGCACGCGATGGACTGGAAGCGCGCAAGTTGCCTATGCTGCGACAAAGGCAGGCGTCATTCAGTTGTCCAGGGTGGTGGCGGTTCAACACGCGCCACTTGGGATTAGAGTGAATACGGTGGTTCCAGGGCAATTGCATACGCCCATGGTTGAAGCGCGATTGGCCAAACAACGAGCGGGGGGTGATGTGCAGGCCTTGCTAGCCTCCCGTGTGAAACGCATTCCCCTGGGTTTCATGGGAGATGGCCGGGACACAGCCAGTGCAGCACTTTTTTTGGCGAGTGATGAAGCCAGGTTTATTACGGGTACAGAAATTGTTGTGGATGGTGGCATGACTGCCCGGTGTGATTGAACTATTTGGTGGAGATAT
>CAIYNH010000916.1 GCA_903927495.1 uncultured beta proteobacterium | reverse complement strand
TTGCAATCGAAAACCGTCGTGCTCGCAATCAGCGGCTTTTCGTGCTCAAATTAAATGCGACTGAAATCCGCCTCGTGCTCACATTAGCTGCAACTGTGCTTGCAATCATCCGCTCGTGCTCGCAATCCATTTCGGCGTGCTCACATTATTTGCGAATGAAACGCCTGCCACTGTCCCATTGGCGTACGCCCAAACGACACATCTCAGTGAGACAGTAAAAATGTCTCATTAGGGTGGATTTTGGATTTTTGGTATGGTATCTTCCAAACCTCTAGAGGCTAACGAGACAAAACCAGATCCATGGCTTTTTACGGATACGCCCGCGTGTCAAGCAGTGACCAAGACTTCTCTTTACAAGAGCAGGCGCTGCGTGCTGTTGGCTGCGATGTGGTGCGCGCGGAGAAAGCCAGCGGCGCAAGCCTCACGGGGCGAGCCGAACTTCAAACCTTGCTGGATTTCTTGCGCCAGGGCGACACGCTTGTGGTCACCCGCATTGACCGCCTGGCGCGCAGCATCAAAGACCTCCAGGACATTGTGCATACGCTCAAAGACCGTGGTGTCGCTCTCAAAGCCACCGAGCAACCCATCGACACCAGCAACGCCGCAGGCAAGGCGTTTCTGGACATGCTGGGGGTGTTCGCCGAATTTGAAACCAACCTGCGACGTGAACGACAACTCGAAGGCATCGCCTCAGCTAAGGCGCGCGGGGTTTATCGTGGACGCAAACCCTCCATCGACCCCGTTGAAATCTAGCGCCTTCATGTGCATGAAAAGCTGGGAGCCACCGAAATTGCACGTCGCCTAGGCGTGGGGCGGGCCTCGGTATACCGCGCCCTGGTCAAGCATAAGGCTCCGGCGTGAAGTCGATCCCCGTCGACTCACTGCTACAACTGCGTCAGCGGCTAGGCCGCCTGCCACCCAAAAGCCCAGAGCGATCCTTGCAAATTGCGGCGATGGCAACACTGTATGGGGTTTCACGTGCCACCGTTTACCGTGCGTTGGGCGGTTTCAACAAACCCCATTCAGTACACCGCGCTGATTACGGCAAGCCCAGGGTGTTGCCAGCATCTGAATTGGAACAACTCTGCGAGCTGGTGGCGGCACTGAAGCTGCGCACCACCAACAAAAATGGACGGCACCTGTCCACCGGCCGCGCCATTGAGTTGTTGGAGGACTTTGGAGTTCAAACGAGCCAAGGACTGGTCAAAGCGCCCAAAGGCTTGTTGCGGCGTTCAACGGTCAACCGTCACCTTGACGCTTGGCGGCTCAATCAGTCGCGTCTGCTGCGACCGCCCGCTGCGGTGCGTTTCCAAGCCGATCACAGCAACGACTGTTGGCAGTTTGACATGTCACCCTCGGACCTCAAACACATCGACAAACCCGAGTGGGTTGACCTCAGCAAGGGCGTACCAACTCTGATGCTGTTCAGTGTGGTGGATGACAGAAGCGGCTTGGCCTACCTTGAATACCGCTGCGTGTACGGTGAAGATGCCGAGTCAGCCCTGCGGTTTTTGTTCAATGCGATGGCCCCCAAAGCGGATGCGGGATGCCCCTTTCAAGGCAGGCCAAAAATGATCTACATGGACAACGGGCCTGTTGCCAAAAGCCACGTCTTCCAAAACGTTATGCAAGCGTTGGACATTGACTGGCAAACCCATATCCCGGCGGGCAAGGATGGCACGCGCACCACAGCCCGCTCCAAGGGCAAGGTCGAACGCCCCTTTCGCACCGTCAAAGAGGCCCATGAAACCCTGTACCACTTTCACAAACCAGAGACCGAAGCTCAGGCCAATGAATGGTTGCAGCGTTACTTGGTGCGCTACAACGATCACCGCCATCGCCATGAACAGCACTCCCGCTTAGACGACTGGCTGCAGAAAATCCCTGTGGATGGTCTGCGTGAGATGTGTACTTGGGCGCAATTTTGCCGCTTTGCCCGCGAACCCGAACGGCGCAAAGTGGGCATCGATGCGCGCATCAGCATCGAGGGCACCCAGTACGAAGTGGAGCCCGACATGGCGGGGGAAACCGTGGTGTTGTTGTGGGGACTGTTTGACGACGAACTGTATGCGGAGCATGACGGTGAAAAGTACGGGCCGTACCACCCCGTGTCGGGCCCCATTCCGCTGCACCGTTACCGAGCCTTCAAGAAAAGCAAATCCGACAAGCGGGCGCAGCGCATTCGCGCACTGGCCGACCAACTCGGCCTGCCCATTGCCGCACTGTCTGGCAGTGATGTGCGGCTGACACCTTCTACGGAACCAGCCAAAGTCCTCGATGCTATTCCCCGCCAAGTCTTTGATGCAGAGGCCCATGAATACCACTATCCAAACCTCATTGCCGCCAAGTTGGCGATTGCCGAGGATCTGGCTCAACCGCTCACCAGGCTTGCCCAGCAAGATCGGGATTTCATTGAGCTGGTCCTGGCTGAAACATTGAACCGTCGCATCGTGTTGGAGCGGGTTCGGGCATATGTCCGCCAGCAAAGAAAACAACAGAATCAACAACCCCTTCAACCAGGAGCACAGCGTGAGAGATGAGGTAATGCAGCATTTTGGGTTAACCATTCCCCTGAACCAAGCGGGCTACTTTGAGACCCAGCACCACCAGGAGCAGGTTCGCAGCATTCGGGCTGCGATTGACAAAAACCGACTGGTTGCCATCAGTGGGGTGGTGGGGTGTGGAAAAACCGATTTGATGCAGCGGCTGCAACAAACGTTGGAGGAAGGCAAGCAAGTGACGGTCTCTAGGTCCATGGCTCTGGAAAAGCAGCGCGTCAAAATTGATACCCTGATCACGGCACTGTTCTATGACTTGTCCAAAGGCAAAAAAGTGGTGATTCCCAAGGGGGAACAGCGTGAGCGCGACCTTCAGGAGTTGGTCAAAAAGAGCAAGCGGCCGATTGTGTTGTTCATTGACGAGGCCCATGACCTGAGCAACCAAACCCTCACCGAACTCAAGCGGCTGCAAGAGTTGGTGCATGCGGGTGGTGGCCAGCTGTCGGTGGTGATGGCGGGTCACCCCAAATTGGGTAAGGATCTGCGCCGCCCAGCGATGGAAGAAATTGGCTACCGCACGGATGTTTTCTCACTGGATGGAATTGCAGGCGCGCAGCGCGAGTACATCCACTGGCTGCTGTCCACCTGCGCGCAGCAAGTGGATGCCACGACCATCCTCACCGAAGATGCCATTGACTTGTTGGCCTCCAAGCTGCGCACACCCCTGCAAGTGCAGTTGCACCTCACCTTGGCATTGGAGGCGGCCTACCAAGTCGGCAGCAAACCAGTGAGCGCGGCGGTCGTGGAGTCGGTACTGTCGCGCCAGATTGATGATTTGGAGCCGACGCTGGCCAGAAATGGGTATCGTGTCAAAGACTTGGTGTCGCTGTGCGGCTTCAAGGCGTCCGAGGTCAGGGCGTTATTCAACAATACGTTGGAGCCGACAAGGGCGGTGGAGGTACGTGAGCGGATGTTAGCGGCCGGGTTGCCGATTTAAAGGGTCAAAGAAGCTAATGAGGCGCTGAAATTGTTTCATCCAAGAGCCCATTTGGGCGTACGCCAATGGGACAGTGGCAGGCGTTTCATTCGCAAATAAAGTGAGCACGCCGCCATGGATTGCGAGCACGAGCGGATGATTGCAAGCACAGTTGCAGCTAATGTGAGCACGAGGCGGATTTCAGTCGCATTTAATTTGAGCACGAAAAGCCGCTGATTGCGAGCACGACGGTTTTCGATTGCAAGCCTACAGGCGCGTAGCTCGAGACACGGTCGGTGCGATGGCCTGTGAACGTGAAATCAACACTCGCG
>CAIYNH010000915.1 GCA_903927495.1 uncultured beta proteobacterium | reverse complement strand
GTTTGTCAGGTGCGCCGGTGCTGGCCATGAGTAACCAGGTGATTTCACAACTGCGCGTGGCACTGGGTAAAAACTTTCCCATCATGGGGGTCGGTGGTGTCATGAGTGCCGCTAATGCCGTCAGCAAGATACGGGCTGGTGCCGATGTCGTGCAAATTTATACGGGCCTGATTTACCAGGGGCCGGGGTTAGTCAAGGAATCGGCCAACTTGATCAAAAAAACCTTCTGATGTTAGATCAACAAGCGTTGTTAGCTATAATTTAAATAGCTAAATCAAACCAGCAACCCAGTTTCCAATGGCCAGGCAACTGGTCAATCCGGGCGATTCAATGCCAAACAGGTTTACCAACCCTGGTACGCCGTGGTCGCGTGGGCCCTGAATCAGAAAGTCGCGAGCGGACTCATGCGGCGCATTGATCTTGGGACGAATGCCTGCATAGCCCGCCAGCAACGCACCATCCTGCAAGCTTGGCCAGTATTTACGCACCTCGGCGTAAAAGGCATCACCGCGAGCTGGGTTCACACTCAAGTCGTCAGCCGACGAAACCCACTGCACGTCTGGACCAAACTTGGCCTGACCACCCAAATCGAGCGTCAGATGAACCCCCAGGCCGGCCACTTGAGGCACCGGATAAATCAAATGCGAAAAAGGAACACGACCGGCCAGGGTGAAATAGTTGCCCTTAGCGAAATACGCTGACGGCACATACCGTGGGTTGAGTCCAAGAAACTTATTGGCCAACGCTGGTGCCGCCAAGCCAGCCGCATTGACCACGCATTTGGCAACAATCCGGGTTCCATCAGTTGCTGCTATTTCAATAGCATCTGATGTATAACTGGCATGCTCCAAGGGAGAATTCAATGCCACTATACCGCCGGCATTTTCGAGGTCACCCTGCAGCGCCAACATCAAACCATGGCTATCCACAATACCGGTACTGGGCGACAACAGCGCCGCAACACAGGCCAACTGCGGCTCTAAATATTGGGCCTGGGTGCTGTTCAACAGAGTCAAGTCATCCACGCCATTGCGCAACGCCTGCTCCCGAATACCTTGCAACTGCGCCACTTGCGCGGCATCGGTCGCCACAATCAGTTTGCCGCAGCGCCGGTGACCGATGCCACGCAGGGCGCAGTAGTCGTACAGCAAGTCCCTGCCCTGCACACACAAACGCGCTTTGAGCGAATCAGGTGGGTAATAAATACCAGCGTGAATTACCTCACTGTTACGTGAACTGGTGCCGGTGCCGATGGCACCAGCGGACTCCAGCACCAGCACCTCGCGCCCTTGCAGTGCCAGCGCCCGCGCGACGGCGAGTCCGACAACACCGGCCCCGATGACGACGCACTCGATCCGGTCTACAGCGTTGGTACTGGTTTGCAGCATGAGACCGATTATGACGGCGCGTCAAAAACCTTCTTCAGTCATGCTGGAGCAGGTCGCATCGCGACTCGAAACCACCTTCAACCAAGCCCCGATTTTGGGCAATTCATAGTTGAAAAAATAGGCTGCAGCGCTTATACGACCTGCACTTGAAGCTACTGATAACGTAGCACCGAGATGGTGTGTAGAGAGCACCACATCAAGCCATATCCAGGCCAGCACGGTGTGACCAAAGGCTTGCAGATACGGCACCGCATTGGCCAGAGCCTCGCTCGGACTGCGCGTAGCCCAAGCCGACTCGGTCGCTTGGACGACCCGCTGCAGCGCCTCACGCAGGTCCGCTGCCTGCTGCAGCAAGGTCGTACCCGCGGCCCGTTCAAGCTCACCAGCCAGCGCCTCTGCCTTTTGTGCTGTGACCCG
>CAIYNH010000914.1 GCA_903927495.1 uncultured beta proteobacterium | reverse complement strand
GATACCAACAGTTCTCGACCCAGTAGGTGCGGGTGCAACTAGCTATAGAAACGAGAGTATTGAACTACTCTTGAGCACTGCTAGTCCGACCGTGATTCGCGGCAATGCGTCTGAGATCATGAGTGTGGCGGGCAGCGCTGTGCAAACCCGAGGGGTGGACAGTAGTGCCAAGATCAATGATGCGCTACACCCGGCTCGTGCACTCGCGCAACGCACAGGTGGAGTGGTGTGTGTCAGCGGTGCGATTGATCACATTATTGATAGCAACGGGCATCATGCAAGTTTGTCCAATGGCCATGAGTGGATGACACGCATCACCGGCGTGGGTTGCTCTGCCACCTCGCTGATTGGCGCCTTTTGTGCCGTGCAGCCTGACTATTGGCGTGCCACTGTTTCGGCCATGGCGCTCTGGGGCGTGGTGGGTGAACTTGCAGCAGAAAATGTCGCAATGCGTGGTTTGGGTGTCGGTAGCATGCAAGCCGCTATGTTGGATCAATTGCAATTGCTTGATCAAGCCACTTTCGGTGAACGGTTGAAGCTCGCTGTGGCACAAGGCGCATGAGTATGGCGCCTTGTGAGTTTCGACTCAATCAACTTGGTGAGGCTCTGCGCCTCTATTTGGTCACCGATCAGGGGTGTACACAAGGTCGTCGCTTGCAGGAGGTGGTTGCAGCGGCGGTACTCGGCGGTGTTACTTGCGTCCAATTGCGAGAAAAACACCTCAATACCCATGATTTCTTAGCACAGTCCATTGCGTTAAAGGAGTTGCTGTCACCGCTTGGCATTGCGTTGGTGATCAATGACCGCATTGATATTGCTTTGGCTTGTGGTGCACATGGTGTGCATTTGGGCCAATCCGACATGCCTGTTGAAGTGGCGCGGCGCTTGCTGCCGCCTGATGTTTTCATCGGCTGGTCCGTCGAGACACTTGATGATGTAAAGTGCAGCGCGCACTTGCCGGTGGACTATTTGGGTGTAAGTCCAATTTTTGAAACCCCCACCAAAAAAGATATTGCCACGCCCTGGGGTTTATCTGGGTTGCGGCAAGTCCGCACGATGACCACTTTGCCCTTGGTAGCCATCGGCGGCATCCATCTTTCGAATGCACAAGAGGTACTGGCAGCCGGAGCTGATGGCCTGGCCGTGGTCAGTGCCTTGTGCGCAGTCGCTGACCCATGTGCGGCGGCAAAATCATTCAGAAATATCCTTCGTTTGCAACATTCATCATGAATCAACTAACACGATTGCACTACCCACGCGTTTTGTCTATTGCCGGCTCTGACAGTGGTGGTGGTGCCGGCATTCAGGCTGACCTGAAAACAATCTCGGCACTGGGCTGCTTTGGCATGACTGCTGTTACTGCACTTACAGCCCAAAACACCTGCGGCGTTCGATCCATTCATGCTGTACCGCCAGCCATGTTGCGTGACCAGATTGACGCGGTGATCGAAGACATTGGTGCCGATGCGGTCAAGATTGGCATGTTGCACGCTCCCGACATAGTGCTAACGGTGGCACAAGCTATTGACCGGCACAAGCTGAAAAACGTGGTGTTTGACCCAGTCATGGTGGCAACCAGCGGCGCTGTGTTGATTGACGACACTGCCATCAATGTGCTGGTGCAAGAATTATTTCCCAGAGCTTGTGTCATCACACCAAATTTAGATGAAGCAGCGTTGCTGGTTGGCTACCCCTTGCAATCTGCACAAGAAATGGCGCGCGCCGCCCAAACGTTGCTGGAGAAGGGCGCGCATGCTGTCTTGCTAAAGGGTGGTCATTTGCCGGGCAATGTGGTGATTGATTTGCTGATGACGCACCTGGATAAGCCACTTTGGATGGAAGCACCCCGCATTCACAGCCCAAATACTCACGGCACCGGTTGTACACTTTCAAGCGCCATAGCTGCCCACCTGGCGCTTGGAAGCACCTTGGTCGACGCGGTAATGAGCGCACGCGCCTTTGTACGAGAAGCCTTGCAAGCGGGTGCTACGGTAAGTACTGGTCATGGTAGCGGTCCGTTAAACCACGGTTTTTCCCCCGTAGCCATGCGTATCAGAACTTCCGCTGAGATCGGATGAGCCGCCCCAAATACAACTCATAGAACCGTTGGAGCACTGGACAAATTCCAGATCGAATGCCGATTGGCATTCAGATTAGTCTATTTCTTGGCGTATTTTGGTCTCAAATTCATAGTGCGTCACGCAATTCCATCAAGCTCCACTGACCTTTTTTCCATAAATTCTCGGTGCTGGGTTCCTGTTGCAACAAGAGCGCGCCAAATAAAGGAGCTAGAGGTGTGACATCAGGATCAACCAGCAAAACATAGCGCGCCGTCGCATCCCCGAGTTCTTCCTGCAAGAGTCCGATCCAGTCGATCTCAACCAGAGTTTCGAGTACTGGCTCAAGCTGCAACGCATCCACTCCAAGCAATTGCGTCAAATGCGGCATGGTCAAGCCCTTTATCGAGTCTTCGCGGGCCTGATCCAAGCGCTGTAACGACTCCAGTGCCAACAAAAACTGCCAGCCATGGGCGCGTACACGACGCTGCACACCAGACAGCAAACTGGGCAAATACGCCGTGATGACAGCGCCCAGCAACACAATCACCCAGGCCACGTAAATCCAGATCAGCAAAATCGGCACCGTGGCAAAGGCACCGTATAGAACCGAATAAGTTGGCACATTGCCCAGGTAAATCACCAGCAGCTTTTTTGCCAGTTCGAAACCAGCCGACACAAACAACCCACCGACCCAGGCATGTGCCCAGCGCACGTGTGTATTGGGCACATAGTGGTAAAGCCCAGCCATGCCCCAAGCCATCAGAAAAAATTGAATGACATCCAACAGCAACTGCACACCACCGGGCATGACCCCAACAAGACCTTTGGATGCAGAAATGGCATACGAGGTAAGTGTCAGACTAACACCCAGCAGCAAGGGCCCCAAGGTCATGGCCGCCCAGTAGACCAGCACCCGTTGTCCCAAGGGCCTGGGGTTACGCACCCGCCAGATGCCATTGAGGGTGCGATCGATGGTCAAAATCAGGGTCAATGCCGTCACGAACAGCACCGCCAGTCCCGCTCCGCCAAGCTTACTGGCCTTGCCCGAAAACTGAGTCAGATAACCCAACACCTGGCGGGCGATACTGTCAGGAACCAGACTCTCCAGCAGCCACTTTTGCAATACGTCCTGAAACTTAGCAAACATCGGAAAGGCCGTGAACACGGCTAGCGCAACCGTCACCATCGGCACCAGAGCGATGGTGGTGGTGAAGGTCAAACTGCTGGCGGTGAGACCCAATCGATCCTGCGAAAACCGCTCACGCAAGGTGTGCGCCGTATTTCTCCAAGGAAAGTGGGACAAATTGGCTAATAAAATCTGCAAGCGCTGGTGCCATGTTGAAGGAATCAAAGGATTTTCAATAGGTTGAAGTTGGGACAAATTCATGGCCGCTATGATGCCACCGACATGAACCCTACACAAAAGACTTTTTCCAGCCCCCCTGCACCAGCCCCGCGCTGGGTTAATGCAACCCGTCTGTTGGCAGTCGGCAGTTTGATCGGGTTGATTGCCCTGAACCTTGGATGGGAACTCCTATGGGCACCCATTCGACCTGGCGGCTCCTGGTTGGCATTGAAAGTCCTGCCGCTGTGCCTGCCATTAGCAGGTTTGCTGAAAAACCGTATGTACACCTACCGTTGGGTCAGTCTGGTGGTGTGGCTGTACTTCACTGAAGGGGCCGTGCGCTCCTACAGCGACAAAGTTCCTGGCAATTACCTGGCGATGATGGAAGTTTTTCTGTGTCTCACCTTGTTTATCGCGTGTGTCATGCACGTGCGGCTACGCCTGAAAAACACAGTTGCTCTGCCCCCTAGCTCCAGCCCAGAATAACCAAAGCCTACAGCCATGCAAACCCTGCTCTCCGAACTCAAGCAAATTGTGGGCAAAAACCACGTTCTGACCGATGGCGACTTGAGTGCCTGGACTCAGGACTGGCGCAAACGAAGTTTTGGTAAGGCACTGGCCGTGGTGCGCCCTGCCAGCACCGACGAGGTTGCCCGGGTCGTCGAAGTCTGCGCAAGTTTCCGTGCCAAACATCCCGACAGCGGCCTCAGTATCGTGGCTCAGGGCGGCAATACCGGACTGGTGGTGGGCTCCACTCCCGATGTCTCAGGCCAGCAAATCATACTGAGTCTGCAACGCCAAAATGCAATACGCAGCCTCGACGCAGCCAACCTGACCATGACCGTGGAGGCAGGCTGCATTCTTCAAACCCTGCAAGAACGAGCTTCCATCGAGGGGTTTCTCTTCCCTTTGAGTCTGGCTGCCGAGGGTTCCTGCACCATCGGTGGCAATCTGGGCACCAACGCTGGAGGCACGCAGGTCGTGCGTTATGGCAATACCCGTGATTTATGCCTGGGACTGGAAGTGGTCACCGCCCAAGGTGAGGTGTGGCACGGACTGAGTGGCCTGCGCAAAGACAATACCGGCTATGACTTGCGCCATTTGTTTATCGGCTCTGAAGGTACGCTGGGCATCATTACGGCGGCCACCGTTCGCCTTTACCCACTGCCGGCGGCGAGACTGACCGCATGGGTGGCGGTGCCAACACTGGATGCCGCTGTAAACCTGCTGAACTTGGCACACCGCCATCTGGGTGCCGGCTTGACCGGTTTTGAAACCATGGGCCAAATTGCATTAAGTTTGGTGGAAAAGCATTTCCCCAGTTTGCGCATTCCGCTGTACCGCGACTGTCCTTACTGCGTGCTAATGGAAAACTCTGACCACGAGTCCGAATTTCATGCCCGCATACAATTTGAAGGCTTGCTCGAATTGGCATTGAATCAGGGTTGCGTGAGCGATGCGGTGGTCGCTGAAAGCCTGATGCAAACCAAAGCACTGTGGCAAATCCGCGAAAGTATTCCGCTCGCGCAGGCGCAAGAAGGTCTCAACATCAAGCATGACATCTCATTGCCAGTGTCTGCGATACCTGAATTTGTGCGCGTCACGGATGCATTGCTTGAATCTGCCATTGCCGGCGTAAGGCTGGTCAATTTTGGTCATTTGGGTGATGGCAATTTGCACTACAACGTGCAGGCCCCCGCCGGCATGGAGGCTATTGAGTTTTTACGTGCCCACGAAGCTCAAGTCAACACCCTGGTATTTGATTCGGTCAAGAGCTTTGGCGGCTCCATTTCGGCTGAGCACGGTGTGGGTAGCCTCAAAGTGGATCAGCTGCCCCGCTACAAATCCCCCGTGGCACTGAAACTGATGCGAGACATCAAACATGCGCTAGACCCATTGAACCTGATGAATCCCGGACGGGTGGTCAAGCTTTGATGGTTAAAACGTGCACCATTGCCCAAGCTTCAACCCCAAAACGAAAAAATGCTCCACCCCATCCGTTCTCAATACGAAGACTTTCTGCGTCACGTGAAACCCACGGTGTATTCAAGGCTGACCGCACAGGCACCAAAAGTGTCTTTGGTTACCAAATGCGCTTTGATTTGAATGAAGGTTTCCCGTTGGTAACCACTAAAAAGGTGCATCTACGCTCCATCATTCAGGAGTTATTGTGGTTCCTGACCGGCTCATCCAACAACAATTGGCTGAAAGAGCGCGGCGTGTCGATCTGGGACGAATGGGCCAACCCCGAAATCGGCGATTTGGTGCCAGTTTACGGCGTGCAATGGCGCAGTTGGCCGAAACCCGACGGTGGTCACATTGACCAGATCGCCGAAGTCATCAAGGTACTCCAAACGAACCCTGATTCACGTCGCATCATCGTCAGCGCCCGGAACGTGGCGGATCTCGACAAAATGGCACTGATGCCGTGCCACGCTTTTTTCCAGTTTTATGTAGCTCCCGCAGAGGTACCCGGCGAAAAAGGTCAATTGAGTTGCCAGCTTTACCAGCACAGCGCCGATATTTTTCTAGGCGTAGGGTTTCTTCGTCACATTCACTAACTGTCTACATAGCACTGACCCTAATGAAATATAGCTTTTTGATGCTCGTGGCTATATGCAAACAGCCTGCATAGACAAGAACCACATCAAATTCAATCATGCATTTGGAGCTGAATGCAACGGGTTAACAATTTCCAATGAATTCGCAGGTCGTACCCTCTTGGTTTAAAGTTACGGCAATTTACCAGCACAAACCATGAAACAGTACAAAGACTTAGTTCAAAGCATTTTCGACACCGGAAGCTGGCAAGAGAACCGAACGGCGCAGCGAACACTTAGCATTTCAGGAGCGATGCTCAAATTTGATTTGCAAGAAGGATTTCCCGCTATAACCACCAAGAAATTGGCCTTCAAGTCTGCTGTCGGCGAGATGATTGGATTTATTCGAGGATATCGGAGTGCGGCTGACTTTAGAGAGCTCGGGTGCAAAGTTTGGGATCAAAATGCAAATGAAAATGTGCAATGGTTGGCCAATCCTTATCGTTTGCAAACCGATGACCTCGGTTCCGTATATGGCGTTCAATGGCGGCAATGGCCAGCGTACAAATTAATTGATTTGCGTCAATCAAGCGCGCAGGCGCAGGTAGCTGACGCGTTAGCACGTGGGTACCAACAATTGGGAATAGTGAACAGCGAAGTCAGCTCATCAGAAACCGGGAGTGTTCTGCTTTACAAAGCAGTTGACCAACTCCGTCATTGTCTTGACACAATTATCAGCAATCCAGGAGATCGCAGAATACTATTCCATGGGTGGAATTGGGCTCAAATTGAGGAAATGGCTTTACCACCGTGCCATTTGCTTTACCAATTTTTAATAAACCAATCTAGCCAAGAAATTTCGCTTTGCCTGTACATTCGAAGTAATGACGTTGGCTTAGGCACACCATTCAATTTGACTGAAGGCGCGGCACTGCTTCACTTATTTGGAAGGTTAACCGGATACACACCTCGATGGTTCACATATTTTATTGGGGATGCGCATATTTACGAGGGTCACGTTGCAATGCTTCAGGAACAACTCACTCGGACCCCCTTCCCAGCTCCTAAACTAATACTTTCAGATCGCATTCCGGATTATAGGATTTCTGGGAAATACGAGCCGGAGTGGATAGAAAAGGTTGAACCAAGTGACTTTTCTCTTGAGGGCTACGTTCATCATCCCGCGATAACTGCTCAAATGGCCGTTTAGAAAATATAAATTAAACCAATAAAGTTC
>CAIYNH010000913.1 GCA_903927495.1 uncultured beta proteobacterium | reverse complement strand
CTCAAACTTAATCGTCACCTGAACCACTGGCGTGCCAAATTGGGCTTGCCGTACTGGTCGCTTTCAGCCTACCTGAAGCATAAAGTCAAAAAGGCTTTGATGTACGTCACCGATTTTGAAGTGGCTGTAGCCAACGAAGCCAAACGTCGCGGTCATGATGGCGTTGTCTGTGGGCATATTCACCGGGCAGAGATGCGCGATATTCAGGGAACTTTGTATTGCAATGACGGTGATTGGGTTGAGAGTTGCACCGCCTTGGTGGAACACTTTGACGGCCACTTGGAACTGGTGCAGTGGGTGCCTGTTCATGAGGCCCAAATGACTGGGCAAAAAGTCGAGACTGTTATTGCCTGAGCAGTTGAATCCCACCTACTTGAGTGGATTGTTGTTGAGTTTTTTGCTTTAATTTGCCGACTTTCAATGTGCTTGAGCGCGACATAGGTCACCACCCCAATCAGTACCGAACCCAACATAAAAGCACCATAGACGAGTGGCCAGGCAATGCCCTGGGTCATCATGGAAAATTCAGACATGCCCCACATGCCTGCCAAAATATTGATGGGCATGAACACCACGCTAAATACCGTCAGCTGATTAATGCGCCGGTTCTGGTTGATGTTGATGAAACCGATGCATCCATCAGAAAGTTGATTTTGTCGAAAAAAAACGAGGTGTGGCTTTTCAATGATTCGATATTGCGCAAGATCTGTTTGGTGTCTTCAAACTGGCTCACGGACAAACTCTTGCTGCGCATCAGGAAGTTGATGGCTCTCTGAGTGTCGAGAATATTGCCACGGATGCGCCCGTTCAGGTCTTCATCTTTTGCAATATCGCCCAGGATGGCTGCCGCTTCTTTGTCCTTGATTGTTTCGCTCAATGCCTGGCGCCCAACTTTGCCAAGTGTGGCGTAAATATCTTCCAGCGAATCAGCTGAATATTCAACGTCGGCACCGTAAGGGTCAAGTAACACATCCGTGCAATCAGCCACGTAGCCGGCTTGTGTTCTCGCACGTCGGCGTTGCAGGCGAAACACCGGCAACTCGTCGTTGCGCAAGGAAAAAAAGGAATGCCCTGATGCAAAATAAATGCCACCGGCACGCTGCGTGAATCGCCTTCGCAGTCCAGCAAAAAATTGGAGTGCAGGTGAAAGTCCCCATTCTCGTCAATGAGGTAACAGATTGGCAATGATTAAAGAGGGTGAACATCACCAGCACTCAAGGATGGTTTGCGAGCTGCTGATGAAGACATCAAATTGACACATTGCATCGTTAATGTCACGGTATTCAACAGGAGTTACCGTGGACACTGCCATCAAAATCAGCGCGCTCAACAAAACGTTTTATGGCGGGCGCAAAGCCTTGCATGACGTGAACTTGCATATTCGGGCAGGAGAGATGGTTGCCTTGATCGGTGCTTCTGGCTCGGGCAAATCGACCTTGCTGCGCCACATGGCGGGACTCATGGCTGGCGACACTGCTGCGCACGGGGTGATTGAAATCCATGGCAAAACAGTTCAGCAAAGCGGCAAAATTGCAGCCGATATTCGCCAGATACGTGCTGGCATAGGCTTTGTTTTTCAGCAGTTCAACCTGGTAGATCGGTTGCCGGTGATTGTCAATGTGCTGGCCGGTATCTTGCATCGGGTGCCTTGGTGGCGCAGTTTGCTGCGCTGGTTTACAGCAGCTGAGCATGCCTGTGGCATTGAGGCACTCAAACGCGTCGGGATTGCGGAGTGCAGCAGACAACGCGCTTCCACCTTGTCGGGTGGGCAGCAGCAGCGTGCGGCGATTGCGCGTGCCATGGTGCAGGGG
>CAIYNH010000912.1 GCA_903927495.1 uncultured beta proteobacterium | reverse complement strand
TCACGGGTTTCGTAGCAGTAGAACTCCATGCGGTCGATTTCGCGCAGCAGGTCGTTGGGGAATTCGATGTCGGCCTTGTCAATCTCGTCAATCAGGAGTGCGACGGGTTGGTCGGCGGTAAACGCCTGCCACAACACGCCTTTAAGGATGTAGTTGTGGATGTTTTTGACCCGTTCGCCACCGTCCACGTCCGACAACTGCGAGTCACGCAGGCGGCTCACCGCATCGTATTCATACAGCCCCTGCTGGGCTTTGGTGGTGGATTTGATGTGCCACTGCAAGAGCGGCACATTCAGCGCAGTGGCCACTTCTTCGGCGAGCATGGTTTTGCCGGTGCCCGGCTCGCCTTTGACCAGCAGCGGGCGTTGCAGGGTGATGGCGGCGTTGACAGAGAGCATCAGGTCGTCGGTGGCGACGTAGTTTTGGGTGCCTTGGAATTTCATAATTTTCTTTTTCAAAAGGTGAATGGTTGGCAAAAAAAGTCCCGCTGTAATGGCTTTATTGTGTGCAATATCGGGTTTACGCCATATGGATGCGATCGGGTGGCTTTCTATAATTGTTTGACATTTATCAAATCACCAACCGTCTTTTTCGGATTGTCTTAGCAAAATGAACAAATTTCAGTTGACTCTGTCATCCCTGCTTGTCGCTTGCGCGACCACCGTGACTGCCTATGCCCAAGATATTCAGGGGAATGCTGCCGCCGGAGGCAAAAAAAATGCCTTGTGCATTGGCTGCCATGGCATCAAAGGCTATCACATTGGCTTCCCTGAGGTGCATCAGGTGCCAAAAATCGACGGCCAGGGTGCGGGTTACATTCGTGCAGCGCTGCACGCGTACAAGGCCGGGGAGCGCAAGCACCCGTCCATGCGCACCATGGCGGGCAGCCTGAGCGACCAAGACATCGCTGACCTGGCAGCTTTTTACGAGTCCACCGGCAACGGTGCAACGCTGCCCGCCGCAGCCGCTCCCGGAACCGCGCAGGCAGATGCCTTGGTGGCTCAGGGTGGTTGCACCTCATGCCATGGGCCAAATTTCAGCAAGCCCTTGGATCCGGCTTACCCCAAAATTGCCGGCCAACATGCCGACTACCTGTACGTGGCTCTGCGGTCTTACAAAACCAATGACCGCCCCCTCATTGGGCGTGGCCATCCGATCATGGGTGGCATTGCCAAGCAGTTTTCTAATGCTGACCTGAAAGTGTTGGCCGACTACGTAGGCAGCCTGCCCAGCGAATTGCAAACGGTGCAACGCGCTCGCCTCAAGTAATTTTTGTAGAGTGGTTGGTCAATCGCGTGTGGCGTGGCGCTGCACGCAGGCCACATAGCTTTGGCCGTCGGGCGGTCGTCCGGCGCGCTGGCTTTCCCACAACATCTGCCCCAGGCAATCCATGGCGGCATGGTGTGCCTCATGCAAAGAATCCAAGCGGTGTGTCAGCAGTTCTACCGCCTGGCGGATACCGCGAGGCTGGTCAATGCTGCATTGCTCGGTGATGGACAGATGCATCGACAAATGCAAAAAAGGGTTGGTTTTGCCTTCTTCCACCTGGCCCATGCTGCGCAAGGCGGCGTCCACAACACAACCCGTGAGCAACGGCTCGGCGTCTGCGCCCCTATTCTCACAGACCTGTCCGTCTCGCAAGTGGACAACGGCGAGCGTGGAAGCACCAGAGGCGCACGTGCGCACCGATAGTGCGCATTGTGTCTCCGCCAGGCGCCACTTGTGCTCGTGCTCGCGACCATTGGTCATCTGGCACGCGGGCGGGCGAGCGTGGGTGCAAGGGAGGGGGGGTTGGACAGCCAGCAGCTACCTTTCCGTCGCTCGTCAGCTGAAACAACTGAGCCGAGTGTTCACGCAGCACCAAGACATTGCGACCCGAATCTGTTTGGAGCGGCTGAGCACGACTGGATCCAAAGCAGTGCGCGGGCGCACCGAGAGTGTCGCCCACAATCGCGACCACGGCAGAGGTGACAGATTCCGGGCGGATGTATTTGTACATCCAAGCTTTGGACTCGAGTGCAGTGAACTGGCAGGACCCGTTGAGCGTTCCCGCAACGACGTAGTCGGCACCAGAGGACGATGTCATCACTGCCAGGGCGGTCACCTGTCGCCCCAATCGCCACTCATCCACCGATTCATTTGCATTTGCATTCGCACACGCGCACGTGCCTCTGAGTCAAGATCTTC
>CAIYNH010000911.1 GCA_903927495.1 uncultured beta proteobacterium | reverse complement strand
ACGCCGGTGCCGACGATTACCTGACCAAACCCTTCAGCATGGCCGAATTGCAAGCCCGTCTGGGGGCGCTGTTGCGGCGGGCTCGCCTACCTGCTTTTGGGGGCTCGCTGGAACTGGCCAGTGACAAAACCCAGCGTCTGCGGGTTGATGCCACGCTGCCACAGGCTTGGCTGGACGACCAGCCGATCGAGCTGACCCAACGCGAGTGGTCACTCCTGTCCTTGTTGGTACGCAACGCCGGACACGTCATCAGCCGCGAGGATGTACTGGAGACCTGGCAATCTGACCCCAGCGATGGTGCCGGTGGCGTATCGAACGCGCTGGAGGTCTACATCCATCGATTGCGCCGCAAGCTCGACGACTCCGGGCTCAACATCCGCAACGTGCGTGGTCTGGGCTACATGCTGGAGTCGACCTCGCGATGAACCCGGCAGGCCCGGTTGCCGTGGTGGCCACTGTGCCCGCCTCGACGCAAGGGCTGTCGCTCAAACGCCAATTGCTGCTGTGGCTGCTGCTGCCGCAACTGGTGCTTTTTTTGGTGGGTGGTGCGCTAGCCTACCGTATTGCATTGAACTATGCTGAAAAAGCCATTGACCAGTCGCTCACGCAGTCTGTGCGCTCCTTGTCGCGCCAGGTCAAGCCAATTGGCTCCGGGTTGCTGATTGACTTTCCGCGCGCCGCGCAAGACATCATCGAACAAGATCCGAACGACCGGGTGACCTACATGGTGTCATCACCCCCGGGCAGTTTTTTGATCGGCAATGGCAAGTTGCCAGGACCGACAGGTGGGGTTGCTTTGATCGGCATTGATCCACTGCTTTACAACGTAACGCTTGAAGGCAAACCAATGCGGGTGGCACTGCTCGAAGTGAATTACGGGGAAGATGCTTCACCCCAGCGCTTGCGCGTGCAGGTGGCAAAGAGCCTGGCGGTGCAACAGCGCCTCACCACTGAGCTGATTGCCGACATGCTCGCGCCATTGCTGTTGTTGGGCTCGGTTCTTAGTGTGCTGGTGTATGGTGGCATTTCGCGCGGACTGCAACCGCTGACACGACTTCAAGCACAACTGGGAGTCCGGCGCGAGCAGGTATTGTCAGACCTGTCACCCATCGAGATGACCCAGGCACCGCAGGAGGTCCATGCACTGGCCGGGGCGGTGAACCAGTTGCTGTCTGCCGTGAGACGAAGTTTGGGTCAGGAAAAGCGTTTTTTGAATGATGCAGCTCACCAGTTGCGCACGCCGCTGGCCGGGTTGATCAGCCAGACCGAATTGGCACTTACCGAGACCGATCCCCAGGCACTGCGCTCGCGCCTGACCAAAGTACTGGCAGGAGCGCAGCGCAGCGCCCACCTGGTACACCAGTTGCTATCGCTGGCGCGCAACGAAGTCGAGGTCAAGCTACAAACGCTGGACGTGGCCGTGCTGGCCCGCGACTTGGCCCGCGAATGGACACCGCGCGCACTCAAGGTTGGTGTGGATCTGGGCTATGAGGGGCAAAACAGTGTCATGGTCATGGGGGAGGCGCTACTGCTGCGCGAGGCATTGAACAATTTGATTAACAACGCCTTGAACTATGCCGGTGCCAACAGCGTGGTGACTCTGCGGGTGCAACAAACCGGAGCAGGCGTAACGATCGAAGTTGAAGACAACGGCCCCGGCTTATCTGCACAAGACCTGCCGCACGTCTTTGAGCGATTCTGGCGCGCCAGTGACTTGCCTGGCGGCTGCGGCCTGGGGTTGGCGATTGTGAGCGAGATCGCACGTCGGCATGGCGGCACTGCCAGTGCACAGACTGCACATGATCATGGCTTGAAGGTGTGCCTTGACCTGCCACTGGTAGCATGATGCCGGTTTGGCAACCCATCTCTCTTCGATTCGGTCCTTTGAATACTGCACAATTAGCGCGTGAACTTCGAGCCATCATTTTCTTCAAGCGATTCAGCGTCTTCTAACCCCCATTCTTCGGCGGTGTCAGCGGAGGCGCAGTCGCGCCAGCTTAGTGCCCAACTGCTTGATAAAACCAGTTTGTTGCAAACCACGCTGACGCACATCACGCAGGGAATTCTGGTCTTCGACGCACAGGCACGGGTCATTTTGTTCAATGCCAGAGTCTGCGAATTGCTTGACGTGCCGGCCAAGTTTCTGGCAAGTCAACCCTCGCTGCAGGTGCTGAGCAGGTTTCAGGCTGACCGTGGGGACTTTGGCCCTGATGCGCAATGGGTTGAGACCGGTGCACGCGCTTATGTGAAAGCAGAGGGCCTCGGTGAGTTGCCGCTTCACTATCTGCGCAAAACGCACGCTGGGCGCACCCTTGAAGTCAGGTCGCAGCCGCTTGATACCGGGGGCATGGTACGCACCTTTGCCGATGTCACCGACTATGTGCAGGCCGAGAGTGCCCGTAAGCGACTCAACCAACTGCTGTTTGCCACGCAAGCTCTCGCGCAAATGGGCGGCTGGGAAATTAATCTGATCACACTTCAGGAAACCTGGACCGATGGAATTTATCGCCTGTTCGAAACCACGCCACAACAACACCCGCCTGGCCAGGCCTCGATCAAACAATTCCTTACCCCAGAGTCGTTAGCGTTGGTGAAGGAATCGTACGCCGATGTCGTGCGTCAACCCAAGTCGCATGACTTTGAAGTTGAGATGATCACCGCCACCGGCCGTCACATCTGGGTTCATTCCATGGGCACCACCACCTGGGAGAATGGCCGCCCAATCAAGCGCATGGCCATCGTTCAGGACGTTACCCGGCGCAGACAGACCGAAGCCGCCCTGCGTGAGAGTGAAGAGCGCTGGAAACTGGCGATGGAGAGCATCGGCGATGGTTTGTGGGACTGGCAGGTGCAAACCGGAGCGGAATACCTGTCGCCGAACTTGTTGCGAATCTACGGATTTTCCGAGGGCGAACTCCGCCACCATGTGCAGGAGCTCGAACAGCGCACCCATCCGCAAGACATTGCACAGCAGCAACGCGACCAGCAAGCCCACTTTGACCGACTGACACCCACCTATACCAACGAGCACCGCATCCTATGCAAGAACGGTACCTGGAAGTGGGTGCTGTCGCGTGGCATGGTTATCACACGCGACGCGCAGGACAAACCGCTGCGCATGATCGGTACCCACACTGACATTACCGAACGTAAAAATGCTGAATCCCTGATTTGGCAACAGGCCCATTTTGATATATTGACCAACTTGCCAAACCGGCGCATGTTGCGCGAACGTTTGGAGCAAGAGCTTAAAAAGTCGCGCCGCGACGGATTGCAACTGGCTATTTTGTTCATTGACCTGGACCATTTCAAGGAAGTCAACGACACACTGGGCCACAACCGGGGTGACGATTTGCTGATTGAAGCCGCCCAGCGCATCCAGCGCTGCGTGCGTGAAGTCGACACCGTGGCCCGGATGGGCGGCGACGAGTTCACGGTGCTGGTCACCGAACTGCAGACCACCGACCATCTGGAAAAAATCCTGCTGAAGCTGCTGCGAATGTTGGGTGAGGCATTTCATCTTGAGCAGGAGCAGGTCTTTGTCTCAGCCAGCATTGGTGTCACGGTCTATCCTGGCGATGCCACTGAAGTCGAAGAGTTACTGAAAAATGCTGACCAGGCTTTATATGTAGCCAAAGGTGCGGGACGCAACCGCTTCAGCTTTTTTACGCCGGCGCTGCAACAAGCGGCGCAAAAACGTGTTCGCCTCACCCACGATCTACGTGAGGCGCTGGTCGCAGAGCAGTTCCGGGTGGTCTATCAACCCATCGTCGAACTGGTAAGCGGCAGCATTCACAAGGCCGAAGCCCTGATTCGCTGGCAACACCCCACGCGTGGACTGGTCAGCCCCGCAGATTTCATTCCCATTGCCGAGTCCAGTGGCCTGATTGTCGATATTGGAGAATGGATATTTCGGCAAGCGGCCCAACAGGTACAAATTTGGCGCCAGAAACTGCATCCACAATTCCAGATCAGCGTCAACAAGTCACCCGTGCAGTTTCAGAGTCCAAACGCAGCGCACCAACCCTGGATTGACCAACTTCGATCGATCGGATTGACCGGTGACAGTATCGTGGTTGAAATCACCGAGGGCTTGCTGCTTTCAACGAGTGATGGCGTGATCGAACAACTGCTGCAACTCAGTGACGAAGGTATCGGCGTGTCACTGGACGACTTTGGCACCGGCTATTCGTCGCTCTCGTACCTGCAAAAATTCGACATCGATTTTGTCAAGATCGACCAATCGTTTGTACGCCACCTGATCGCCGGCTCAACTGACCTGGCACTGTGCAATGCAATTATTGTGATGGCGCACGCCCTGGGCATGAAGGTGATTGCCGAAGGCGTGGAAACCGCCTTGCAGCGGGACTTGCTAGCCACTGCAGGTTGCGACTACGCGCAGGGCTATTTTTACTCCAGGCCAGTCAGCGCGCCAGAGTTTGAAGCGCTGTTACAGCGTTTGACAGTCGATCCGTCCTGACAGCGCCCACCAACCCCACATGCACCTTGTTGGGGGCGCGGGCAAGTGCAGCATTGATTGAGGTTTGTGCCACCCCGGGATCAAATCTCAGACACACTCGTCGCGGGAGTTTTGCAGTGGAGCATACAAATATTGAAGCTGTGCTGACCAGAATAATGGCTAGGGCTGGGAACTACCTTCCCGGTACTGGTGGCTCCTGGAACACTGCTGAGTTACCGTTTTTTCCAGTTACAGTGCCATTTGTTCCATCGGTGGCAGTACCGCCACCACAGGCCACCAGAAGTAATATAAGCAAGCTTAGAAGATAAAGTGTTTTCATGATGTTGAGGGTCGGTGTGTTGAACTTGGTGAAGTCAGTCTTCATGCAAAAATCGCCGCTACGGTGTCAAGGTAACATAGCCTTCAAGTCCCAAACCTACAGTTGATCTGACGCTGCTATTGGCTAAAGATGTTGGCACATCTACCTGGTACGTATTGAACGAAGTGCCATTGGCCTGAGTCAGCTGAAGATTGGTCACCACCAGGGTGACCTTGTAGGTGCCAGTCATGCTGCTGGCGGAGCCAATGCTATTGATCGCGCTATTAATGGCACCTCCCAGAAAGATGCTGCTGACGGTATTGGGTGCCGTGCTGATGGTGGTCGTGGCGTTAGCTACTGAACTGCTGAATGGTTTTATTGCTGCCCCGCTT
>CAIYNH010000910.1 GCA_903927495.1 uncultured beta proteobacterium | reverse complement strand
TGATGCCGCGCTGTGCTGGTATCAAAAACTTTTTGCTGTTCTGGCGTCAGCGTCGCATAAAAAGCCTTGGTGGCAGCGCCACGCTTTTCCATAACAGCATTCATCTCGGTCGAATGCTGCGCATGCAGGGCTTGCATTTTGTCGATGCGCTCAGGCGTAGGCAACTTGGCGATTTCAGCAAAATCAGGTCGTTTCGCCATCAGATCGGCCGGCGGTTTCATGGCTGCCGTGAAGGTGGTCCAGGCGCCTTCCTGGGCAGGCGTGAGTTTGAGAACCTCCTTCAGCCGGGCCTGACGCCGTTCCGCCATGGCCTGCATCTTGGCGGGATTCATCTTTCCCATGCCAGGGTGATGCATGCCTTCGTGCATCATCGGCCCACCTGCGCCCATCATGGGGCCGCCCGGCACTTGCGCAAAAGCAGCGGCGGTCACGCAAGCCATGACGCCTGCAAGTACGAGGGGTTTAAAGACTGATTTCATTTGAATTTCCTTTTGGGTCGGTTCGATGCGCCAAGCCGGCATCAGGCCAGACACCATGTTGCGCCATCCCTGTATCGGCTACGTGAGCTTGAATGCCACGCGTGTAAAGTTGCGCGAATTAACCCTTCGCGATCAGTGGAAGGCCTGGGGTGTTCAATCCGTCTTTTTCATGGAGCAGGTGTTCCAGCCAAACAGGGCATAGGGCGGGCACCATCCAATAGCACCTGTGGCCAGCAGTATCAGACCAAGCCAGCCCCACCAACCGACACTGCCGGTTGCGGCCAGACCAACCAAAACCAATCCAATCACGATGCGCAATATGCGGTCAATACCGCCAACGTTTGACTTCATTTGAGGCTCCTTGAAAGGTTAACGAAAAAGGGATTAAACACCTGGCCGGCAACAACTGCCAGCCAGGTCGTCCAGAATCGGGCAATCGGGGCGTTCGTCGCCGTGGCAATGGTCCAAAAGCGACGCCAGCGTGCGCTGCATGGCCTGCATGGCTTCGATGCGCTGCGACAGGTCAAGCACATGTTTCTGTGCGATTTGCTTGACACTGGCGCTGGTGCGCTGGCGGTTGTGCCACAAACCAACCAGGTCGGCGATCTCCGCCATCGAAAAACCAAGCGTCCGGCTGCGTTTAATGAACTGCAGCGTTCGCACATCTGATTCGCTGTACTGTCGGTAGCCACTGTCGGTGCGCGCCACCGGTGACAGCAATCCCAGGGCTTCGTAATGACGCACCATCTTGGCCGACACATCCGACAAGCGTGCTGCCATGCCGATCGCGACCGGCCAAGCGATGGTCGACATTGCATTCGGCCGAGTCGAATTACTCATGCAGCGACTTCGTAGCCCTCTTCGGCAATGGCTTTGCTCAGCAATTCGCGTGCTTGTGTCGATTCCACCTCAACCTTGTTCAGGCTGCGGTCGATCTTGACCTCCGCTTGTGGATCAACTTGTTTGACCGCGCGGATAACCGCCTTTTCGCAATGACCGCAAGTCATGCCGGAAACGGTAAAAGTCTGATTCATAAAAACTCCTGAAAGTAAACGGGATCAAAAAATTTATTGCGCAAGCTACGGATTTTGAACCTTACCCTGGTGGTAAGGTCAAGCGCTTCATAAATTCCTTGACCTTGACATGGTGGGAAGCATTAGGCTTACCGGTATGAATACTTCGTCATCCTCATTCGTTTCCGCCGACACCCTGGACATCGGGATCGCCGGTATGACCTGCGCCTCCTGCGTGGCACGCGTCGAAAAAGCCTTGAAGAAGGTTCCGGGTGTGCAAAGTGCCACCGTTAACCTGGCAACGGAATCGGCACGTGTCATCTATGCTCCAGCGGATCAGATGGAAGCCCGGTTGCGGCGCAGTGTGCGCGATGCCGGTTATGAACCCGTGGCTGCCAATGCGGCTCTGGACGTGCGTGATACCACTCCCTGGTCGGGCTTTGCGCCGGTTGCCATCGGCTTGGCGTTATCTCTCCCGCTCGTTTTACCCATGTTCGGTGAGTTGTTGGGTCGGCACTGGATGCTGCCCGCCTGGATTCAGTTTGCGCTGGCAACACCGGTTCAGTTCATTTTGGGCGCTCGCTTCTTCAAAGCGGGCTGGCATGCCCTCAAGGCGCTGGCAGGAAACATGGATTTGCTGGTTGCCATCGGTACCAGCGCGGGTTGGCTTCTGTCGATGTGGCTCTGGCTGACGGCCGCGCCAGGCAGCAACGTACACCTGTATTTCGAAGGCTCGGCGGTTGTCATCACCATGGTCTTGTTGGGTAAGTGGCTGGAAGCGCGGGCGAAACATCAAACCACCTCAGCGATCCGGGCCTTGCATGCCTTGCGGCCGGATGTAGCGCGCCTGATTGGACCCGATGGTGAAATTAATGTACCCGTGAGCGAGGTTCTGGTTGGTGATCGTCTGGTGGTGCTGGCAGGCGAACGTATCGCGGTTGATGGCGTACTGTTAGAAGGGTGCACACAGGTCGATGAATCAATGCTCACGGGAGAGTCACTACCTGTTGATAAACAGGCGGGTTCAGAACCTGCCATGACATTGACCGGCGGTTCGGTCAATGGCGATGGCCGCATCGTTATGCAGGTAACCGCCACCGGCGCAGAAACTGTCTTGTCGCGCATCATTCGGTTGGTGGAAGACGCACAGGCGGCAAAAGCACCCATCCAGCGCTTGGTTGATCAGGTCAGTGCAGTTTTTGTTCCCGTCGTTCTGGTCATCGCTTTGATGACTTTGTTGGGTTGGTGGCTGACCGGACACCCCTTTGAACTGGCTGTGATTCGTGCGGTTGCTGTGCTGGTTATCGCGTGTCCCTGCGCGCTTGGATTGGCCACGCCGGCAGCCATCATGGCAGGTACTGGCGTTGCAGCCAAACATGGCATTTTGATCAAAGATGCGCAGGCACTGGAAATTGCCCATAAGGTGGATGTAGTTGCGTTTGACAAGACTGGAACGCTCACCTTGGGTCGCCCGCGTCTGACTCACTTTATTGTCGATAACCAGGATTTTCTTGAGTCGCGAAATGAAACAAGTATTTCAGCGGATATGAATTTTTCAAGACAAGTCGAATTGTTGGGTATTGCAGCGAGTCTTCAAAGCGGCAGTGAACATCCGCTTGCACGAGCGGTTTCAGCAATGGCCAGGGAATGTGGAATTATTGTGAAATCACCTTCCAATGTGCGCGCCTTTCCTGGGCGTGGCACTGAAGGTGAAGTGGAGCAAGAAGGTAAAAAAAATAGTTACTTGATTGGAAGTCTGCGTTGGATGAAGGAACTCGGGGTAAAAATTGACACTGAAGGTGCTTTAGCAGGCGCTCGAGCTCTTGAATTTCAAAAAACAGGGGAGACAGTGTCAGTGCTTGCACAACGTCAGCCAGAGCTTAATGACTTGGCTGAACATATCCGTATTCTTGCCTTGATGACTTTTGGCGACGAACCCAAACCGGGAGTGCGGGAATCCCTGGCTGATTTGCGTGCACATGGGATCAGAACAGTCATGATTTCAGGTGACAACCAATGCGCCGCAGAAACCATGGCTCGTCGTCTTGGTTTAAAACCAGAACAAGGAGAGGTAATGGCTGAGGTTCTACCAGGAGATAAAGCTGCATTGGTCTTGCGCTTGAAATCCGGCGGTCACACAGTAGCGATGGTTGGTGATGGTGTCAATGATGCGCCAGCTTTGGCAGCAGCTGATGTTGGCATTGCGATGGGTAACGGTACCGATGTTGCCATGCACGCCGCTGGCATTACCCTGATGCGTGGTGACCCCGCACTGGTGGAGGCAGCTCTTGCTATTTCTACCAGAACCGTGGCAAAGATCAGGCAAAACCTGTTCTGGGCTTTTATCTACAACGTGGCGGGAATTCCGTTGGCAGCATTTGGTTTTCTAAATCCGGTTGTTGCTGGTGCTGCGATGGCGATGAGTTCAGTCAGTGTGATGAGCAATGCTCTGCTGCTTAAACGCTGGAATCCAAAAGAAAGTTTTAAAAAATTGTGAATTGAGTTGGATGCTGTTCTTCTTCAATATCCATTATTTAAAGATAGTAGTAGTAGATAGAGATGCCATTAATGTGTGGAAAAGGAATAAATCTTCTTGTAAATCAAATGGTTAGGTCAGCTCAAGTGATGTGGGTGACAGTGTTTTTCAGGTCAGGTCAAAAGGGACAACTTCAGTAAATTCAACCTGCCTGTGGACAACAGTGACCTTATCCAAGAACTATCCACAGAACTATCATTTGACAGTGGTAAAAAATTCTGTTTGCATCAGAGCACGCTACTAAACATGTTTATTTGATAACTATTTAATGAGTCCTTCGGACTTCATCGCGTCGATGACCGCAGGACGTGCACCAACACGGGAGCGGAATTCAAGAATATGCGGCAGAGACGATAGATCAATTCCCACATGTGGTGCCCATCCAGTTACAGTGAAGAGGTAAGCATCTGCTACGGTGAACGTGTCACCCATCAGGTAAGGTGTTTTTGCCAATTCCCCATCGACCCATTGCAGACGTGAATTCAATCGGGTCTTGGCAATGATCTTGGCCTCTTCTGGCATGCCGGGCGTAAAAAGTGGTGAAAATCCTTTGTGCAGTTCTGTTCCGATAAAAGTCAGCCATTCCTGTAACTTGTACCGTTCGAATGTGCCGTTTGCAGGAGCCAATTTCTTGGCGGGTACCTGATCCGCGATGTATTGCACGATTGCTGGACCCTCCCGTAACTGGGTCCCATCATCAAGCACCAACAATGGAACATAACCAAGCGGATTGATGGTGTAGTAGTCCGTGCCATCTGCTAACCGATGGGTCTTGGTAGGTGCGGCGATGGCCTCAAATGCCAAACCAGATTCTTTCAGCACAATGTGAGGGGATAAGGAACAAGCACCGGCAGAGTAATAGAGTTTCATGAAATCGAAATAAGTAGAAATGGAAAAATCTGAATCTCAATTCAGGACAAAAAACAATGCTAACGGATGGGTGAAGAACTTGTACACCCGGATGGTTTTGAACGCCCGACTTAGCTAGCTGAAGCCTTGATCATGTCAGCGGCTTTTTCTGCAATCATGATGGTGGGTGCATTGGTGTTACCGGATACCAGTTGCGGCATGATGGAAGCATCAACCACACGTAAATTTTCAATGCCGTAAACACGTAGTTCAGGATCTACAACTGCCAGCGGATCGCTGGCCGGACCCATTTTGCATGTGCTGCAGGGGTGATATTCAGTGTCAGCGTGATCACGTAAAAATTGTTCAATTTGAGCTGGGTTGTTGTAGTCCAGTGGATACAGCATAGCGCCACGGAACGGTGCAAAAGCCTTGCTTTGCATGATGTCAAAGCCGATTTGCGTACCTTTTATCAGTGTTTTCAAGTCATCTGGATCGGACAGAAACCCCGGGTCAATCAGTGGTGCGTCCTGTGCATTGTTGCTTTTCAAGCGGACACTGCCGCGGCTCTTGGGCCGCATGAGTGTCACGTGCAGCGTATAGCCATGTCCCAAATGATTTTTGCGCGTATGGTCGTCGACGATACCGGTGCACAAGGCCAACTGGATATCGGGAGACTTTTCGTTCGTATCGGCAAACAGGAAAGCCTGCGACTCAGCGACGTTGCTGGTGATGATTCCTTTACGGCTCTTGCGCCATTCGAAGATGCTGCGAACAATTTTGACCAGGCCGGACAAAGAAAAACCGAAGGTGCTGTCCTTGCTTTGTGTGCGATAAATAAGAACGGTGGTGATGTGATCATGCAGATTCTGACCAACACCGGGCAGATCATGCACTACGCTGATTCCGTGTTCCCGTAAGTGAGCCGCTGGACCTATTCCTGAGAGCATAAGTAATTGTGGAGAACCGAACGCACCACCCGAAAGGATGACCTCACGCCGCGCTCGCACCTGAGTGCTTTGCCCAGAGCATAAATATTCTGCGCCGATAGCGCGTTTTCCCTCCAGTATCAAGCGCTGGGTGTGGGCATGGGTGATGACGGTCAGGTTGGCGCGTGACAGGTTTGGCGTGATGTAGCCTTTGGCTGCGCTCCAACGTTCACCATTTTTTTGGGTGACTTGTGCCGGGGAACAACCAAATTGCGATCCACCGTTGTAATCCTTGGTTTGCGGTAAACCCTGTTCGGCGCAGGCATCAAGAAATGCCGTGTTGATGTTGCTGGGACTGCGCAGGTAGCTCACATTTAGCGGCCCGCCAATGCCGTGGTAATCGTTGGCGCCGAAGCACTCACTGTTTTCGGAGCGTTTGAAGAGTGGCAATACATCTTCGTAAGACCACCCGGGATTGCCAAGTTCAGCCCAATGCGCGTAGTCAAGCCGGTTGCCCCGGGTATAGACCATGGCATTGATGGAACTGCTGCCGCCCATGACCTTGCCACGTGGTTGAAATCCGCGCCGACCGTTCAGGCCCGGTTGTGGGATGGTGTTGTAATTCCAGTTGTGGATTCCCAAAGCTGCGGTGGCAGCAAATCCCAATGGCGCTTGGATCAAGGCCGAATTGTCGGGGCCACCGGCTTCGAGCAAACAAACAGTGACCGCCGGATCTTCGGAGAGGCGGCTTGCGACCACGCACCCACCAGCACCGCCACCAACCACAACGTAGTCGAATTCTTCAAATTGCATGCAGTAATTCCTTTTGAAGCTCAATTTAGCGGGTCAGAAAATCCAGGTATTTGCTTGCGAATTTTCCGTACGGCGGCCACATGAACTTGATGGCACTGAAGGATGCTTGGTAAAAAACGGGGCGCATCTTGGAGAAGGTGACGAAACCTTCGTAGCCATGGTAATGGCCCATGCCGCTGTCGCCGACACCGCCAAATGGCAAGTCATGTTGGCCAACATGGAACAATCCGTCGTTGACGCTGACGCCACCGGACATGATGTGTTGAATAAGATGGTTGACCAGGG
>CAIYNH010000909.1 GCA_903927495.1 uncultured beta proteobacterium | reverse complement strand
GTGCGTATGGCATCCAGCATCGCCGCGTCGCTCACCACCAGACTCGCCCGTCCAGGCAAGCCAACTGGGGCATGGCGACCGACGATGGTAAAACCCTCCGCTTGAAGTTTTTTCTCGATCTGAGTCAATTGTGCGGAGAGTTCACCGGTCGGCAAACTGCTCCCATGGGTGTAGGGTGCCAACGCCATACTCACCTGTGACACGCAAAGCAACATACACCACAGTAACAATTGTTTCATGGAGATCTCTTTATCCGGTTGAGACTGGTACCGAGGCGTGACGCTACCAGGAAATGACTACGCAGAATGGGCTGCTGCTTGCCAACAGCAGCGCCAAATACCGAACTTAAATAAAGAGGCAGACATCGGATTCACCAGCAAATTTCATAAACGTGGCGGCACCGCCGTACTCCACTTCCTTGATGAACTCGCTGGTCTCAAACTCAAACAAATCGACCGTCATTTGGCAGGCGACAAATTTCACATCAGCCTCAAGGCAAATGTCACGCAACTCCTGAAGTGAAGCAACCCCTTTGGATTTCATTTTGTTCTTCATCATCATGGTCGCCATCGATTCCATGCCAGGCAACATTTGCACCATGACGGGCATGGGTACGGGCATGGGCATGGCGGGATTGGCTAGCGGGCTGATTTTGATGTCGTCCAGACTTTTACGCAACAACTGGAGTCCGTAAAAGGTAAAGAAAATCTGCACATCCCAGCCCAGTGCGGCTGCGGTTGAGGCAAGAATAAATGGCGGATAGGCCATGTCCAGTGTGCCTTTTGTGGCGATAAGGGCCATTTTTTTGGTTGCCATGCGAGTGCTCCGTAGGGGATTTGAACGGTGTAGCCGAGGAATGCCTCAGGCCTTCTTGAGATAAAACACAAACTTGCTGTTTTCGCTGCCTTGTTCCAACAGGTCGTTGCCGGTTTGCTCGGCAAAGGCAGCCATGTCACAAACCGATCCAGGATCGGTGGATATGACGCGCAGGACCTGCCCTGAAGCCATATCGGCCAGTGCTTTTTTGGTTTTAACAATGGGCAGTGGGCAGGCTAAGCCAGAGGCGTCGAATTCTTTGTTGAAATCCATGGGGTAACTCCGTTTTGTTGAAAAAGACACCGAGACCCATCTATTGATCATGGTCTCGAGAGGGGTAATTTTTGAATAGGTGCGGCGATGCGTCTATCACCGCAATGGATAAGCCAGGGTAGCCCGAATGGGTAATGGGGTTTTTACCCTTGCCTGAAACGCTGCTAGACCAGACACTCAGGTAAACGTTGGTCTTGGCAAACGATGTCAAGACCTTCGGTTTATAGCACCATATTTTTGATATATTTTTTTAATAAAGGACTCTGGTATGCAAACTCGTCGCGAGACACTCAGGCAGAGCGCCATTGTGGCTGGACTGCTGGCAACGACAGGTTTTTGGCCGAACTACGCGCTGGCCTTCAACAAGGGAGCGTTTGAGGCAAAAAATATTGCAGACGCACTTAAAGCTTTGAGCGCCGGTGCACCGGTCACCAGCAAGGAAGTAACGATTGTCGCCCCCGACATTGCCGAAAATGGCGCTGTGGTTCCGTTTTCAGCTAACTCCTCGTTAGTAGGTGTCAAGCAAATTTTATTTTTGGTTGAAAAAAACCCCTCCGTCCTGATCGCTGTCTTCAATGTTACGGACAGTGTCGAGGTTAATTTTTCCACACGTGCCAAGATGGGGCAGTCGTCTGATGTCTATGCCGTGGCCATCATGTCTGATGGCCGGGCGTTGTTCGCCAAAAAAGAAGTGAAAGTGACCCTGGGTGGTTGCGGCGGTTGATTGCATCCTTTCGCAATCCTCGAAATATTTGAAATCAGGAGAAATATATGGCAGATCCAATGCGTATTCGTGCCCAGGCGGCGGGCGATAAAGTGACCGTGCGTGTATTGATGGCCCATGAGATGGAATCCGGTCAACGCAAAGATGCTGCTGGAAAAGTGGTTCCAGCTTGGCATATTTCTGATGTGACAGCCTCTCACAACGGCAAGGTGGTCCTGACCGCTGAGTGGGGTGGTGGCGTTGCCAAAAATCCGTTTCTCCAGTTTGTTGTCAAGGGTGCCAAAGTTGGCGACAAGATCAGCGTGACCTGGAAAGACAACAAGGG
>CAIYNH010000908.1 GCA_903927495.1 uncultured beta proteobacterium | reverse complement strand
TGCAGGGCTTTGTGTCGCTCGAGAAATCCAGTCGGGCTATCACCCTGGCTGGCGGCGAAGTGGTGCAGACCAATGCATTGACAGTGGGTGGCGGAAATATTGCTGCCTTTGTGGGCATCAACGGCGGTAGCGCAGATGCCATTGGGCTGGATCTGCAAGGTGCCGACTTCGGTTTGGCAATGTTCAGCAGCAAAGCAGATACAACCCGCAACTGGACTAGTTTCCAAGCCACGGCCAACGCCATGTCCTTCAAGGGCATAGAAGGTCTGACTGTCGCTGGCACAGATCTTCAGGTGAGCATCAACCGTGCGGGCAAGCTTGTTGACAAGGTGGTCGACTATGCGGCCGGCAAGACCGCGCTCTCGGTGAACACCAGCGCCGCTGGCGATACGATGGCTTTCAATATGGCAGGTAGCGAAGGCAAAGTGACCAAGGCTGCAGCCAACCTTGATATTGACCTGTTTGGATTTTTTAGCGTTTCCGGTGGTTTTGCTGTAGAGCAGCGCAGCCAGGATGTGACCTTGTCCGACGGCTCGATTATCAAGGCCGCTGAACTTGTCACTATTGGCGGCAACAATGTCAGCGCTTTTGCCGGTATTAACGGTGGTACAGCGGAACAAATCGGTCTGAGTTTGGGTGGTTTGAATTTTGGTCTGGCCTTGATCAGTGACCCCAAAGACACCAAACGCAGCTTTACCAGTTTGCAAGCTACGGCCACTACGGCAGGGTTTGACGGGCTCGATAACTTGACTCTCCAGGCTAGTAACGTGCTGGTGAATGTCAACCGTGGGCTGACTCTGGCAGCAGAGGCAGCAAAGTCGATCAAGGTCAATACACAGTTGAAATTGGATGTACCCGTTGATTTGGTTGGCACACTCACGCTGCTTCGCGGTACGGGTTCGTCACAGGTCATGCTCACCCAAAACACCACTGCGACGGCGCTGTTGACCTCGATCAAGGAAGCCTTTGAGCAATTGCCTGGAGTTGGCGCTGGTAATGTCACGGTGACGGGTAACCGGGTGGATGGCTTTGTGGTCGAGTTCGTCGGCACGCTCAGCGGGGTCGATGTGAATGACATCACTGTCAGCGCCCAGGCTGCGGCGGTGTCTTATGTCGTGAGCACGGCTGAGGCCGCCGCCGCCGGTGTTACCGAAGTCAAACAAGTCACCTTGCAGGCCTTGCGACAGGAGCCAGCACCGGTGACGGTGAAAGTGAACACCATCACGCCAGCCCAGGCTGGCATGACCGAGATCAACGACATCATCTTTACAGCACCCTCTGTGCAGGGTACTTACGACGTCTTCTTCATGACCGACGGTGTGGTGCAGCAAGCCACGGGTGCCGTTACCGGTGTCAGCGAATTGCAACGTCTCACACTGGTGGGCGACACCGTAGCTAAAGCAAGCACATCGACGGCCACGGTCACTGAAGTGCAAAACGGAGGTGCCGGACAGTCGGCAGCTTATTCCGTTGTCTTTAAGGCTGAAAAGGTGATTCAGGAATACGAACTATTCTTGATCAGCAGCCCAGCGACTAAGGTCCGTGCGGTATATCGTGGCGACACGGCCGTTGCTACCACCATCAGTGAGATGCGGACCGCTTACGCCACGCTCTACAAGGAATTGACGGGTGGCGTGGTCAACGTTGCCAACGTCCAGGTTGAATTTGACAGCAGCTACACCGGCAAGGGCGACCGTTACATCGTGCGCTTTGTGGGGGCACTGGCGGGGCGGGCACTGCCGGAAGCGGGTTTTCAGTTCCACTTGGGTAGCAAAGCCTCGTCGAGTACTGGCTATACCTACACGATATTGGGAACCGGTGCGGCACAACAGGAAGTTCAAAAGCTCACACTTCTGACAAGTGGCACAGGTAACTTTACTTTGAGTTTGGTCAACGGTAGCAAGACCTACACCACGACAAGTTTGCAGTATGGTGCCAACTCGGCGGCACTGAAGTCTGCGCTCGATGCGGCCTTGGGTAGCGATGGCTCGGTGGAGGTGTCGAGTGTCGGTGCTGGTGGTTACCAAATCACTTTTGGTGGCGCATTGGCTGGTGTCAATCTTAACCCGCTGACTGTCGAACTCATTAGCAGTCAGCCGGTTCCTGGTGGCACATTCACGCTGAGCTTTGGTGGCCAGACCACGCGCAACATCACCTACACCGCTGATGGAGCAACGCTTGCAACGCGAGTACAGGCTGAGTTGGCACGTTTGAGTAATGTTGGTTCTGGTAATGTGCAGATTAGTTACAACGCGGCGCAGTCCAACACCGGCAAGATTGGTTTGGACATTCAATTTACAGGCGCTCTGGCCAACAGAGATGCGTCCGACATCAGTGTCAACAGCAGCGCATTAAATAATGCTTCGGCCAGCGTGCGAACGGTCACGACGGGTGTGGCCAATGTCAACCAGGTACAACGGGTTACCTTGGGCACGAATGCCATCAGTTTGGGCTACCAGCTCAGCCTGACTTACCTCGGCAAGACTTTCACCACTGCCAAGATAGCTGGCAGCGCCACACAGGCGCAGATACAGTCGACCCTGAATACGGCGTTTGCCATCTCGGGCGCGCAAATTACGGTGGACAAGTCGGCCACTGACAGTTTTATTGTCACCGCTGGTGGCAGCTTAGCTGGCCAGACGCTTAACTTGATGGCTTTGCAGGTTGATGGTCAAAGTGCACCCACAGAAAAAGGTAGCGGCGCTTTTGTCCCCAACAACGTAGCGCAAAACATCGCCAACTTGAAGCAAGCTTATGCCGACTTGCTGAAAACCAGCACGGCCAATATCAGCGTGGTGCAAGACACTGCTTACCGTAGCGGTCAGCGCTACGTTATTAGTTTTATTGGTGTCCTTGATAACACTGATATTGCCGGCAAGGCAATTACCTTCTCCAGTACCGCATTTGACTATTCGCTGGTTCAAAACGGTGCCGCTCCTATAGCGGAGGTACAACGCATTGTGGTGGACAGGGAAACGACCACCACGGGTCAATTCAGGCTGAGCTTTACCTACAACAGCAAGACTTACACCACGTTGGGTATTCCTTTTGGTGCCAGTGCGGCCGATGTCCAGACCGCATTGCGTGCCGCCAAAGCGGTTGACAACAGCAAGCTGGCAGATCTGGATTCGATCAATGTGCTGGCCGATGGTGCAGATGTCTACCTGGTGAGCTTTGCCGGTGCCCTGGCTGGTTTGGATGTCAGCGAGCTAAAGGTCGTTGCTCTCAATGTTGATTCGCAGTTGCCCAGTGGCAGCTTTACTGTTTCTTTGGACGGCGTGATGAGCAGCGCCATTGTCTACAGCGCCGACAACGCGGTACTGGCGCAGCGAATCCAGAGCGCGCTCGAAGGAATGACCAGTGTCGGCTCAGGCAATGTGACGGTGACTGTCGATACGGTTGAAAGTGCAGGTCGACGCGCGAGCTTCCTGTTGACCTTCAAGGGCGCGATGGCTAATGTCAATGTGGCCGATATCACCAGTCATTATGGCAACCTGAATCTGGCGGTGGTCAAACCTATCAATATCGCGCAGGGAGCACCTGCTACTGGTGAGTTGCAGCGTGTCGTTGTCGACAGTGATGCGGCTGATGTTGGTTATACGCTGAGCTTCACGCATGGCGGCATCACAGTCAAGACGGGCGAAATCCGTATCGACATGGCGCTTGCCGAAGTGCAGGCGCTGGTGACGGCCGCGATCACCGGTATCAGCGGCGCCACCGCTCAGGTGGAATTTTTTAGTGGTAAAGAACTGCAGGTGCGCTTTGGTGGCAGTCTCATTGGCGTTGATGTAGCCCCACTGGTAGTCTCTGACGTGCCACGCAGTTTTGCCGTTTCGCTGGCCAGCCAGCAAATAGGCTCGACGACCAATATTTCCGCAAAGCCGCAGCGCACACTGGTGGTGGATTACGCCACCGGCAAGACCGACCTGACGGTGACGACTGGCCCGGCCAGCAGCCTCAAACTCAGCATGGATGGAGCCAAGGGTGCTTTGACGCAGGTGTCGGGACACCTCAACATCAATGTGTACGGTTTCGTACAGATTGAGGGTGACTTGGCATTTGAAAAGAGCACCACATCGGTGACCCT
>CAIYNH010000907.1 GCA_903927495.1 uncultured beta proteobacterium | reverse complement strand
TCTTCCTCGAGTTTTTTAATCGCGACCGAAAGTGTCGGCTGCGACACATAACAAGCTTCAGCGGCCCGGCCAAAGTGGCGCTCTCGCGCTACCGCGACAATGTATTTAAGCTCGGTCAGGGTCATTTTATTTAATCCAGTTTCAGCCTGACACCATCACGCACCATGCACTCGAATTTCTCGGCAATGACCCCTGGGCTGAACAGGAACCCTTGCAATTGATCGCAACCCAGATTGCGCAAGAAATCCATCTGCTCGGTGGTTTCAATGCCTTCAGCCACAATTTCCTGGCGCAACTGCAAGCCCATAGTGACAATCGCCCGTGCAATAGCGCAGTCATTTTGATCGCCGGGCACTCCAATCACAAAAGCACGGTCAATCTTGAGCGTCGAAATTGGAAAACGCTTGAGGTTGGCCAGGCTCGAATAACCGGTGCCGAAGTCGTCCATAGCCAGCGCCAGACCCCTCGCCACCAGTTCGTTCATGATGTGGATCACGCTCTCGGTACCGCGCACCAGCAAGCTCTCGGTGATTTCGAGCTTGAGCCGATCTGCAGGCACGCCATGGCGCTCAAGCACAGCCTGCAATCTGGCTGGCAATTGCCGGTCAAACTGTCGCGCTGACAAGTTCACGGCAATTGGTGGCATCACAATCCCGCTGTCCATCCACGCCCTGATCTGGCGACAGGCTTCCTCCAGCACCCAATTGCCAATATCCAGAATCAGACCGGTTTCCTCAGCCACAGGAATGAACCTACCCGGAGAAATCATGCCATGCCCCGGGTGCTGCCAGCGAATAAGTGCCTCCGCGCCAACAATCCGACCACTGCGTAAACTCACCTTGGGCTGGTAGTGCAACAGCAACTCACCAGCCACCAGCGCATGCCGCAACTCGCCTTCGAGTTGCCACTGCTCTTTGGCACGCAGGTTCATCTCGGGACTGTAGAACAAGAAACCCGGTTCGCCATCGGCCCGGAGTCGCTTCACAGCCACATCCGAAAACCGCAGTAGCGTCGCCGTGTCTGCGCCATCCTCTGGAAACACAGAAATACCAATGCTGGCCTCCAGATGCACCCGATTCGACTCAATTTCAAAAGGCAACTCCAGAGCTGCCAGCAGCTTTTGCGAAACAATACCACTGTGCTCGCGTTTTTGAATACTCGGCAAGGCCGCCACAAACTCAGCGCCGCCCACTCTGGCCAGCACATCTTCATCGCGCAGAACCAGGCGCCAGCGCTGGCTTACCTGGCGCAGCAACTCATCAGCGACCTCATTGCCAAGCGTGTCCTTGATGGCTGAAAATCGATTCAGATCCATGGCCAAGACCACGCAGCAATCGTTGTTGCGCCGGGCCGTGGACAGAGCCTGCCCCACCAGCTGATTGAACAGAGTGCGGTTGGGCAGACCGGTCAGGCTGTCGTAGTTAACCAGTCGCTGCATACGTTCTTCACTGGCTCGCAGCACGCTGATATCCGAGAATATTGAAAAAGCGTGGGTGATCACTCCTTCATCGTTGCGCACCACGCTGATCGAGACCGACTGGGGAAACAGCTCACCATTTTTGCGTTTGCCAATGATTTCACCCTGCCACGGCCCGTTTCCATTCAAGGCAGCCCGAACCTGTGAGCGGAAATCTGCATCGTGGGCACCGGAGCGCAACAAATCTGTGGTCTGACCCAAGGCTTCGTGCATGGCATAGCCGGTAATGCGTGAAAACGCCGCATTGACCGAGACAATGCGCTCGTCGCCGTCGGTGATCAAAATACCCTGATCACTGTTCTCGATGATGCTGGCATGCATGCGCAGTTTTTCTTCAGATGAAAGTCGCTTGCCGATCTCCGACAAATGCACCACAAATCCCTGCACATCGTTGTCACCGTCACGCAGCACCGTCAACGACAAATCTGCCCGAAAAATTTCACCTGACTTCTTACGCCGGCGCACCTCCACCAAGGCACTGCCGTTGTCCAGGAAAAACTCGGCAATATCGGTCACACCATCGGTACCGTCATCGGCATACAACAGCAGGATGTGCTGGCCGATGGCCTCCTGCGGGGTGTAACCAAACAAGCGCTGGGCACCCTGGTTCCAACTGGTCAGGTAGCCCGCAACGTCCATCGTGATGATCGGCTGCAGCAACTGATCCATAACGCGACGAGCATCAATCTGGCGCGACTGATCAAACTCCAGTAACTCCAGCTTCAGCGTCAGGGCATCCAGCGCCCGGGCCTGCTCAGTTCCTTCGAGTTCGCGCACCTGCTGGCACAAGGCTAAGCAGGTCGTGACACTGACTTCACTCATGACCAGCACCCTGGTTTTCACACACAATGCCCGTCATCCACTGGCAAGCCTGTAGGTTGATCAAATTGAACTCAGCGGCATTTATCTGCACTTCGGCAAGCAGCGCGCTGACCGCCGGCAGGTCACGCTGCTCAGTGCGCTCCACCAGATGCAACAAGCGGCCAATCTCGCCTTCGTGGCGCAATACCGCGGCCACCAGCGTCTCGCTGACCTGCAAAGGTTTGAGCACCTCTGGCAAAGGCAAACCAAACAAAACGCCGAGCAAGGAAAACATACCGGCCATGAACGCGAGTTCCTGATCCGACTTGTCCATCCCAGCCTGTTTGGCCAGCAACTCCAGGCATCGCGCCCGCAGCGTCACGCAGGCCAGCAGCATCGGCGCACGGTGATCGTCCGTGCGGGCTGAAAAGAGCATCAAATTCAACCAGCGCCGCAACTGCTGGCGCCCCAGAATAAGTATGGCCTGGGAAAAACTCGTGATCCGTCGGGTGGCCCCCATGCCCAGCGAATTGACCAGTCGCAACAAATGGTAGGACAAGGTGGGGTCTTGCCGAAAGACATCCTCAATATCACGCGTGTCGGCATCAGCCACCACCAACTGCACCAATTTGAGCGCCAGCGCCCGTGAGGCCGACTGACTGCCGTTGGGCTTGGCCGGTGCGGCTAGCATCCAGTCACCCTCCAACCACAAAGCTGGTGCCGGCAGCACCGGCTTGAGCAACGCATCCGAACGAAAAACAGCCGATTCATCAACTCCCTTGCAGCCCGCTTGTTGCAAGGTAATCCAAGTTAGGTCAGACCATTGTTCGGCCTGTTTGAGTGCAACGAGACATGGAAACTTTGCCGCCAAAGTCGAAAACTCTGGTTGCTCAGCCAAGCTAACCAGTGCATCATGAGCAGCTTCTGCAGTGCCGGAAAATTCCAGCCGCACAGCAGCCGGACGCAACGCTCGGTCGGCCAGAAGATGCAAGAAAACCGGGACTTGCGTCGAACTCATGAAGACTCCCACAATTAATATAGATTCACAGTGAATGAGGCAATCGGTACGTTGGCTATTTCCGCAATCCTTACGAAAAATCATCCCCACAGGTCGGTGCAAGGACGCGGTGCTGATTTTGCGTAAAGCCTGTGAATATTACCCTACGCCTTCAAAAACTCCGAGCGCGTTCCCAACCAACGCTGCACGTGCTGGTCTGCCAGCGCTGGATTTTGATTCAGCATGACCGGTGCCACCGCCCGCGCCCACTCCAGTAGCAAGGCATCAGCCGCCAAGTCTGCAAAGCGCAGCATGGCATCACCGGATTGCCGAGCTCCCAAAAACTCGCCTGGCCCCCTAATTTCCAGGTCGCGCCGAGCGATCTCAAACCCGTCGTTGCTGTGCGCCATGGCTTTGAGCCGCTCCCGCGCAGCCTCACCCAGCCTTGGCGCATCGCCCGTGGAATAAAGCAAGACACAGGCCGAAGCCGCAGCACCGCGTCCAACCCGACCCCGCAACTGGTGCATCTGCGACAAACCAAAACGTTCAGCGTGCTCAATCACCATCAACGAAGCGTTGGGCACGTCCACCCCGACCTCAATCAC
>CAIYNH010000906.1 GCA_903927495.1 uncultured beta proteobacterium | reverse complement strand
GGTAGATGGTAACGACGTGCTGGCCGTTTTTGATGCAGCTGGCAAGCTGGTGCAGGCAGTACGCAGCGGTGCAGGCCCACGCCTGCTGCATGCCATCACCTACAGAGTCAAAGGTCATGTGTCGGTTGATCCAGCAGCCTATCGAAATTCTGAGGAATTGCAGGCCGCCTTGAAGACCGATCCGATTACCCGATCACGAGAGATTTTTGTGCTCCTAGGGCAAGATGGACGGGTGTTTGATGCTATTGATTATGAAGCAAAATTAGAAGTTCATGAAGCCCTTTTGGCGGCCAATGCTGGAGCCTGGCCGCTCGCCGCTTCGGCTTTCACTGACGTACAAACCACAGGAGCAGGCCAATGGCGATGATGACCTATGCCCAGGCCGCTGTGCTGGCGTTGCAGCATGAGATGACAGAGGATGCCAACGTGGTGGTGATCGGAGAGGACGTGGGTCGTGGCGGTATTTTTGGACAATACAAAGGACTCCAACACACTTTTGGTGATCAGCGTGTGATTGACACCCCCATCAGCGAGGCCGCCATTTTGGGCGCAGGTGTCGGCATGGCACTGGCGGGCCTGCGCCCAGTGGTAGAGATGCGGGTAGTCGACTTTGCCTTATGCGGCATGGATGAGATCGTTAACCAAGCCGCCAAAAACCGCTTCATGTTCGGTGGCCAGGGCCGTGTGCCCATGTTGATCCGCATGCCCATTGGCATTTGGGATGCATCGGCGGCGCAGCACACGCAATCTTTTGAAAGCTGGTTTGCCCATTTGCCTGGCGTGGTCGTGGCCTGCCCAGCTACGCCGCAAGACAACTACGCCATGCTGCGCGCCGCCATGGCCAGTGGTGACCCGGTGATCTATATGGAACATAAGACCCTGTGGGCAATGACTGGAGAAGTTGATGTAGCCCACCAGGTCAGGCTGGGACAGGCCCACACTTTGCGAGCCGGCACGCACCTCACACTGGTGAGTTGGAGCAAGCAAGTTCATCTTTGTATGAGCGCTTGCGAGCAACTGGCCGCGCAAGGTATTGAGGTGGAGCTGATTGATCTGCGTACGATCTGGCCCTGGGACCGTGAAACCGTACTCAAATCCTGTGCCAAGACAAAAAATCTCTTGGTCGTCCATGAAGCGGTGCAAGCCGCTGGTTTTGGTGCGGAGATTGCGGCCACGGCAGCTGAAGCGACTGGCTGCAGAGTCAAACGACTAGGCGCGCCTCGCATTCCGGTAGGATACGCGCCCGTGTTGGAAGATCAGTCACGCATAAGTGCCGATGACATAGCAACATCGGTGCTGGCCATGTTGACCCCCGCTTAAATGCCACAGGAATTGCCAATGTAAATTTTGTTGGTACTTTTGGGATTCAGTGCGAGATGCCCTGAGCGCAGTGTGGCTAGCCACTTAAACAATGGGCAACGAAGCGATGTGCCCACCGTAGCCAGTGAAAATAGAATATTGTTGTTATATGCATCTCTAAGGTCTCCCCCAATTCACAAAGCCTTGCTTTGGCTCTAAACTCATTGTCAATCTCCATGCACCTTCACGAATCCACCCATTTGCCCATCGAAGTGCCAGATCCGGCCGCGCAAGATGAGGCTACCGTCATTCCACTCAAAATTGAAGACTGGCTGACTGTGATCGTCATGGGCTTGTTAGCCTGCATCACCTTTGGCAATGTGCTGGTGCGCTATTTCACCGACCAGTCGTTCGCCTGGACCGAGGAATTTTCAGTGTTTTTAATGATCGTGCTGGCGCTGGTGGCGGGTTCAGCCTCAGTCGCACGCAACCGTCAGATTCGTATTGAGTTTTTTGCCGACAGTGGTTCGCAGGCACGTCAGCGTGGCTTGGCACGTTTCGGCGCGATCATGGTTTTTTTACTGTTTAGCTTGATCGCCGTCCTCAGCGCACGCGTGGTCTGGGATGACTTCAGGTACGGAGAAACTTCGCCGGGCATTGGTGTGCCGCAATGGTGGTACACCATTTGGCTTCCTGTCATGTCGGTAGCGATTGCTGGGCGCGCGCTGGGCCTGTTCATCCGTCGGGGGCGTCGCGCATGATACCTACCCTGCTGTTTGTTGGTTTTGTGGTCATGATGCTGATGGGCGTGCCGATTGGCGCGGCTCTTGGTTTGGCAGGTGCCGGCTGCATTGCTTTGGCCAACTCTGATGCCCAATGGTTTGGACTGCTGGCTGTGCCACAGAATTTTTATGCCGGTTTGGGCAAATACCCGCTCTTGGCAATTCCGATGTTTGTTTTAGTAGGTTCCATATTTGATCGCTCCGGCGTGGCCTTACGGCTGGTGAACTTCGCCGTAGCCATGGTTGGACGAGGCCCCGGCATGTTGCCAATGGTGGCAATTTTGGTGGCCATGTTTCTGGGTGGTATTTCCGGCTCAGGCCCGGCGAATGCTGCGGCTGTAGGGGCAGTAATGATTGCCGCCATGTCACGCGCCGGCTACCCGGCGGCGTTTTCAGCCAGCGTGGTCGGTGCTGCGGCAGCCACAGATATTCTGATTCCACCTTCCGTGGCGTTCATCGTCTACTCTGTACTGGTGCCTGGCGCGTCGGTGCCAGCACTGTTTGCAGCAGGCATGATTCCGGGCATCCTAGCCGGGTTGGCGCTGATCGTACCGACCGTCTGGATGGCACGAAAACACAAAATGGGCG